>NZ_RXXX01000050.1:0-16992 GCF_011006755.1 Anoxybacillus sp. MB8 | reverse complement strand
GGGTCAACTTTCCATTGACACCCCTGCATCATACCAAGAGGGCTTTTTTCTTTCAAGTCCCCCGAAAACCTTTCTAACAGGAATGCTCCTAATAAAAAGTATTGGTTACCATAAATATATACGTTAATGATACCAAATTTAACTGAAAAAGAAAACGACCGTACATATGTACAGCCGTTCTTATGACTCGATTAGCGTTGTACCGATAAAAAACGTTAAAAGCAACACGTACGTAATATTTAGCGTAATTGAAAGTTCTTCCACTCGTTCGTCCCCTCCATCAATATATTCCCCATTTTCATTTTAACAATGGTGAGAACGAATGTGTTTGTCAATGATGTGAACATTTTTTATTCATGAAATGCCCAATGGTTTGTCGGTCCATGCCCACCGCCAATTTGTAGCGTTTGTTCAATCGCTGCTTGAATAAATCGTTTCGCCACATCTACTGCTTCATATATCGTTTTTCCTTTTGCAAGTTGTGCTGTAATGGCGGCAGCAAACGTACATCCTGTCCCGTGCGTATGTTTCGTATGAACGCGTTTGCTTTTCCATTCGTAAAATTGTTCCCCATCGTATAAAAGATCGACAAGTTCATTTCCTTCCCCGTGTCCACCTTTCATGACGACATATCGCACACCCATGTCATGAAGTTTTTTCGCTGCTTCTTTTCGTTGTTCCAATGTGTCAATTTGCATATTTGTTAACACTTCCGCTTCTGGAATGTTCGGTGTTAACACATAAGCAAGCGGCAACATATGCCGTTGCAACGCTTCGACCGCCTCTTGTTTCAATAGCGGCGAGCCACCTTTCGCGATCATCACCGGATCGACGACTACTCGCGTCCACCGATGTTGCTTCGTTTTATAAGCAACACATTCGATGATTTCTTCGCTAAATAACATTCCCGTTTTTATAGCATCTGGCGGCAAATCGGTAGCAATCGAATCCATTTGCTTTTCAATCGCTTCAACAGGAAGCGGGTATACCCCTTGTACACCGAGCGTGTTTTGCGCAGTAACTGCAGTAATTGCTGACATGCCAAACACATGTAATTGATGAAACGTTTTTACATCCGCTTGAATACCCGCTCCCCCGCCACTATCTGAACCAGCAATCGTCAACGCTTTATATACCATGCTTTCACCCCAAATATTGATAATATAGCCGCTTTGCTTCTTGAACATCATTTGTGCCATGAATCAATACACGCCCATCGAAAAAAACAACAAAGCGATGCGAATCGACCGTAAACGAAAATAAATAGTCGTTTTGTTCCACTTGAATTCCACGTTTTGTTAAAAATGAAAGAAGCGTTGTCCACTCTCGCTCTCCTCGATGGGCAGGACGAATTTGTACGGTTTCACGCCCACACAACACCGCAAATTTCGTTTCATTTTCGTATTGAAGGGCTGGATACGTTCGTCTTTCACTACACGACGGACAATCGTCTTTTTTTAACTTATGCACATCGATCATGCGATATTGTCCGTGCCATACATCAAACGAAACGAGCTTGCGGTTTATACGTTTATCACCTACTAAAATTTTTAATGCTTCAGCCGTTTGATGTGCAACAACCATATGAACGACAGGACTAATGATTCCGACTGTATCACACGTGGCAACACCAAGTGGCACATCTTCAAGTAAACAACGCAAACATGGCGTTTCATTCGGAACGATGACATAACTTAAACCGTAACTTCCTACGCACGCCCCATAAATCCACGGCACATCATACTTTTGCGAAACATCGTTGATGATCATACGCACGTCGAAATTATCCGTACTATCAATAATGACGTGCGGACGCTCACGGGCAACAACGTGTTCAAGCAAGCGAGCGTCCGCATCAGCTACAATCGGTTCAACGACCACATCGCCATTTATGGCTCGCAAATGCATAGCAGCAGCAATGGCTTTCGGCAATCGGTTTGTTGCATCTTCTTCCGTATATAGCTGTTGGCGTTGTAAATTGCTCCATTCGACATAATCGCGATCAATGATTGTTATTTTCCCAATCCCTGCACGTACAAGCGTCTCTGCATTTGCCGCTCCAAGCGCTCCTGCTCCAATAAGGAGCACATGTTTTTCACGAATGGATTGCTGCCCTCTTTCTCCAATTGGCGCAAACAATTGTTGGCGTGAATAACGGTCCATTAGATGACGCTCATCCCTTCGCTCGGGCTACTCGCTGTTGCATATTTCTTTTTCGGAATACGTCCCGCTTCATACCCAAGTCTCCCCGCCTCAATCGCAAGCTTCATCGCTTTCGCCATTTTTACGGGATCTTTCGCAGAAGCAACAGCTGTATTTAACAATACTCCATCCGCACCTAATTCCATTGCCAATGCCGCATCAGCTGGACCGCCAATGCCTGCATCGATAATGACGGGAACAGTGGCTTGTTCAATAATGAATTGAATGTTTAACGGATTCATAATTCCTTGTCCTGAACCGATCGGTGATGCGCCAGGCATGATCGCATGGCAACCGAGTTGTTGCAGTCGCTTCGCTAGCACAACATCATCTGACGTGTACGGTAAAACGATAAATCCTTCTTCTAATAACATTTCTGTTGCTTTCAACGTCTCGATCGGATCAGGTAATAACGTTTGATCGCACCCAATCACTTCTACTTTCACCATATCACAAAGCCCAGAAGCTTTTGCTAAACGGGCGATGCGCACCGCTTCTTCCGCTGTTTTCGCCCCGGCTGTATTCGGTAGCAGTTTATATTTTGTTATATTTATTTTTTCTAAAAAATTCGGTTGATCGGGTGCAAAAATGTTCATTCGTCGCACCGCAAACGTTAAAATTTCTGCCCCCGACGCTTCAACCGCTTCTTTTTGAATATCGATGTTCGGAAATTTCCCTGTCCCAAGCAATAAACGAGATTGAAATGTATACGAACCGATTTGTAACATATTATCCTCCCCCTACAAAATGAACGATTTCAATGCGATCACCGTCCGCAATGGCTGTATGCTCATATTTCTCTTTCATAATAATGTTCGCATTGATTTCAACGATCGCGATCTTTTCATGAATGCGAAAATGTTGTAACAGTTGAGCGACAGTACGAATGTGAGCTGGCAAGTCAATCATCTCACCGTTAATGATGCAACGCATGCCCCTCCCCCTTTCTTGTTAGCGAAAACGGCGTCATATCAAATGGCACATCTTTTCTTTCAAGCATATCGCTTACAATTGTTCCTGTGATGGCGCTTAACAAAATGCCGTTTCGATAATGCCCTGTCACAACGAATACGTTCTCATATTGTGGATGCGCTCCGATATAAGGCATGCCATCTTTTGTTTGCGGCCGAATGCCTGCCCACGCTTTTTCAAATGTGGAATGAGCGATAGCCGGAACGATTTGCATCGCACGCGCTAGCAATTGCTGTACGCTACATGTTTGCACCGTTTTGGCAAACGAATGCGCGATGGCGCTAGCCCCGATGATCAAGCGATTGTTCGCTTTCGGCACAATATAACAGCCGTTTTTCGCAAATACAGTCGTTTGTAAAAGCGGTGTTTCTGTCGTAACCGAAACACATTCTCCTTTGACCGGATACATATGTAGCGATAACCGCAACTTTTCAGCTAACATTGGCGTCCATGCACCGCACGCGATGACGATACGTTCACCATATAACGTTCCGCTCGTCGTTTTCACTCCTACAACACGTTCCCGTTCGAAAATAAAATCGTACACTTCCGTATACGGTAAAACACGGGCTCCTTTCGCCATTGCTCCATGAGCAAAAGCGATTGATAGTTGTTTCGCGTTCACTTGTTGATCAATCGTGTACATCGCACCATATTCATTTCGTACATTTCGTTCCATGTCCGCCACTTCTTTCGGTGTTAACCAGCGGACGTGCTGTGGTTGTATGCGCCTCCAAAATTCATAATGTTCCGTTAATTTTTTGTACTCTTCCATCGTTGTCGCCAACTTTAACATTCCTGCTTCATTCCATCCGACTTCAATATTTGTCAATTCTCGCAATTCGGCAATAACGGCTGGAAATGCCGCTTGGCTCGCTAAAGCAAGCGGAATGAGCGGGTGGTCTGTCGCAAACTCAGAATGCGCACCGAGCATCCCAGCTGCTGCCGATGATGCTTCTTGCGCTAACTCTCCCCGTTCAATGACAACGACTGATGCTCCTCTTTTCGCTAACTCAAAAGCGATGCTACTGCCGATAATGCCTCCCCCAACAATTAAAACGTCCATGTATTCGCCCCCATTTGTTTCCGATATCGTTGAACCATATGTAGCGGATCATCCGCCTCAAACACCGTCGACATGACGGCAATTCCTTTCACTCCAGTCATGAACACATCACGAACATGGAAAGGTTTAATGCCTCCAATGGCGACGACAGGAATGCGTACGTGACTTATCAACTGACGCAACGATGAAAGCCCGCGCGGCTTTCGTCCTTCTTTACAATTCGTTTCGTATATATGTCCGAAAATGACGTAGTCCGCTCCTTCTTTTTCCGCCCGTTTCGCTTCTTCAAACGTGTGCACGGAGCAACCGACGCGCAAAAAAGGAAACTTCCCTTTTATTTGTTTGGGAGACAAGCTATGATGGGCGAGCTGAACGCCGCCAACGCCATAAACGACAGCGACGTCCACCCGATCATTAATGACTATTTTTTGTGCTGGGACATTTGCTTCAAGCAACTGTTCCACAATTATCCCAATCTCTTTTGCCGAACGATGTTTTTCACGAATATGAATAAAGTCAGCATATGCATGTACGAACGACGAAATATGAACAAACGTTTCAATGGACTGCTTTCCCGTCGAGATGAGATGAAGCTCTTTCATCTTAACGCACATCCTTAATGGCAACGTATGGAAACGCATGAGCAGCGTAATATCCGACCGCAACAATGACGCATATGACAACGAATAAATAGACGTCATATTTTCCGAGCGTCAGTTCATAATAAAACGTTCTCGCTCGTTCATTTGTAAATCCTTTCGCTTCCATCGCTACGGCAATGCGTTGAGCGCGGCGAATGCTTTGTGATAAAAGCGGAATCGCGTATCGTTTCATCAGTTCAAGCTTCCCGCGAAACCCTTTCGCTTTGGCGGCTCGACGTACTTTTAATGCTTGATGCACCGTTTGAAACTCTTCTACCATCATTGGCAATAAACGTATGGCTGCTAAAAAACTATACGCATATTTTGGTTTCAATTTCGCTTGTTGCATCAGTGAATAAAATAAAAACACCGGCTTTGTCGTAAGCGTAAACATTAATCCGAAAATCGCAAACAAAAGCGTGCGAAATCCGAGATGAACGCCGCGATAAAAGCTTTCTTCCGTCACATGAATAAGACCGAAGCGAAACCACGTCGTCTCTCCCTTTCCAAATAAAATCATGGAAGACGACGTAGAAATGAAAATGAAGAAAAACGGAACGAAAAACAAAAGCACATGCTTCATTCGATAACCGCTAAACAACATAAATAACGCCGTAAAGCCGATCGTCCAATTGATGAGCACGTTCGGGTTATGGACAAAAACAATAACGATAAACATCGGCAAAAATAACAATAATTTTACGGTTGGGTTCGTTTGATGCAACCATGTCTCTTTATGTTCGATGCTCCATCTCATCATATCCCACCTCGCACAAGCGTCCGCGGCACGATCGTTTCATCGGCGACAAGCTTTCCTTTTTCAATGACCCATCGTCTCGTCGCAAATTGAGACACGATGCGCTCATCGTGCGTCACCATGACAATCGCCTTTCCTTGTTGCCGATACGCTTCAAGCCATTCGAGCAACGCAAACGTATTTTTTGCATCTTGCCCGAACGTCGGTTCATCAAGAAGCAATATGCGATGGCGATCCGTCACTGAAGCGGCAACACTTAACCGCCGCTTTTGCCCCATCGACAATTGGTACGGATGCAAATGCCGTTGCGCACTTAAATGAAAACGCCTAAGCAACCTCTCTACTTCCTCTTCTATTTCATATTCCGGGCGTTGTTCAAGACGTAAACAATAAGCGAGCTCATCATCTACACGATTTGTAACAAATTGAAACTCTGGGTTTTGAAATACAAAAGCGATGTGATCGTATAATACCCCATCATTTTTTACTAGCTCTCCTTGCCAATACATATCGCCTTCTGTTCGAATTAACTTCATGAAGCTTTGCAGCAACGTACTTTTTCCTGCGCCATTTTCCCCTGTAATCGCAATCCATTCACCTGCACGAATGACGACATCATCGACTGCGATTTTTTCTTCTTTTTGTCGAAAACCGCGGAGCGACTGTACATGTAAAAGCACGTTTGACTCATGATACGGCTGCTGCGCTGTTTTTGGCTTTTCATACGTCTCCCACACTTGTGGATACCAAATGCCTTGTTCGGCAATAAACGAACGATACGTCGAAAATATATGGTCCGTTGGGCCATCAGCAATGATTTCACCACATGCGTTAAACAAAATGATGCGCTCAACAAAATCGAGAATATGATCAATTTTATGCTCAACAATAACAACTGTTCGGTCGTCCGCTACTTCTTTTAACGTTTCCCATACTGCTTTTGTTCCGTCTTCATCGAGAAGCGCTGTCGGCTCATCTAAAAATAACACATGCGGGTCAAGCGCCAAGACAGAGGCAATCGCTAACCGCTGCTTCATTCCTCCCGATAACGTTTGAATCGGCACGTGAACGTGCGGAAGACGAAGGTGCACGCGTTGAAGAACACGCTCGATTTTTTCTTTCATCTCCGCACGTGGCACACCGAGATTCTCAAGAACAAACGCAATTTCTTCATCGACGTACGGCATGCAAAACTGCGCATCCGGATCTTGAAACACATAGCCGACTTGCTTTGGAATGTGAAGCGCTTTTGCTTTCATCGGCACATCGATCGAGCGCGGAATAATGCCAGCCATCACTTGTAATAACGTCGATTTTCCACACCCTGATGGACCTAAAAGCAACACTTTTTCTCCTTTTTTAATCGAAAGCGATACATCGGTAAATAACCGTTTTTCCGCCCCCGGAAACTTTAACCGCAATTGCTCAATGTGTATCAACGATGTCACCTTCTATTGATCAAGCGAGTCGTAATCTTCTTTTGTCGTCGGGCGCAACAGTTGCGTCACACCTGTCGCTTCGAGCGCTTTGACAAGCGAATAGGCAAATACTCCAGCAATGATGATCGCTCCAACGAAACGCGCACCGATAAATAATGTTAAATTCCACCAAGCTAATTGATCGATATATCCTTTGTAAAAATCAAGCACTAATGAAGCGATTGTTGAACCGACGGCAGCAAGCGACACAACCGCCACGTCGAAACGTTTATAACGGAAAGCAGCGAAAACAAGCTCAGCCAGCAATCCTTGCACAAAACCGTAAAATAACACTTCTAGTCCCCACTCAGATCCAGCTAAAAACTCCCCTGAGGCAGCAGCGACTTCCGCAAGCAACGCCACTCCTGGCTTACGAATCAACAAATATGCCACTGTCGCAGCAATAAACCACATGCCATAAATGAGTTGATCGAGATGAAGTCCAAGCGGTTTGACCGCATAGTAAAGCGGTCCCCACACTTTATACACAATCCCAAACACAATCGCTACAACAACGGTCGTTAATACGTCTGTTAATTTAAGCCCTTTCGTTTGCATAAACATCCTCCTCTTCCATTGGCCAACGTTCTAATTTGTACGCCATATCCCAAAATAAATATTCATACTGACTGCTGATCCAAAAGTGTTGCTTCATTCGCTCTAAATCTTTTTCACTTACTGTTTTCGCTATGTCATTTAAGCGCGCAATTTGTTGTTCGACAAGCTGTCTAAACCAATCGGAGCCGTACGCTTCAATCCATTTCGCATAAATCGGATGATTCGGCTTACAATGCTTTAACCTCTCGCCAATTTCGTAATATAACCAATAGCACGGTAAAATGGCCGCTAATACATCACCGAAGTGTCCTGCAAACGCTGCCCGATACATATGTGACGTGTATGCATACGCGGTTGGTGCAGGAACAAATGACGCCTTTTCTTCTTCTGTAATGCCGAGCTCTTTCATAAACGTTTCATGTAAACGAAGCTCAGCTTCATACGTATTTTGCGCATGATTCGCCATGCTTGCAGTCGTTTGTAAATCGTCAGCCATCGCCCCGCCAAGCGCTTGCACTTTCGCGAAGTGCGTCAAATAATATGAATCTTGTAATACATAATACCGAAAACAACGTAAATCTAGCGTCCCTTCTCCTAGTTGTTTGACAAACGGATGATGAAAACTCGCTTCCCAAATCGGATCGACAGCTTTGCGCAACTGTTCTGAAAACAACATTTCCTCTCCCCCTTATGAAAAAATAAAAAACCACTTTCTTTGCGCAAAGAAAGTGGTTTTGTAAACGATGGAAATTGGCATATAGACACACTTCGCACCGTCTCCACTTCCCTACGCTGGTATGATCCAGATCAGGTTCTAAGGGTCTCAAAGGCACACTTTGATCTCAGCCTATCTAAAGGCCCCCCTAGTGGAATGCATTTGCATCATTCACTTTGTCACTAATATTAGCATATTTCATTGTTTTGTCAAATATTTTTCTCCATCATTTGCGCACATCGTGTTCTTCCTGTATGCTAAAGTAGCGAATATATAGTTCAGGAGTGGAATGTATGGCGAATGTATTTTTAAAACGAAAAAGAAAAAAGCGGCTTGAGCTTGGACATCCGTGGGTGTTTCAAAGCGAAGTTGACTATATTGAGGGAGACGTTGAACCAGGTGATTTCGTCAACGTATATAACCATCAACGTCATTTTTTAGCGAAAGGGTACATTAACCCGAAATCACAAATGATCGTGCGCGTGTTAACGCAAAATCCAAATGATGAATTAAATGCTCAATTTTTTATGAATCGCATTCGGCAAGCGTGGGCGTATCGTGAGCGCATGATTCCGGGCGTTCGTTCATGTCGCGCCATTTATGGAGAAGCGGATTTTTTGCCTGGGCTTATTGTCGATAAATACGAAGATGTGCTCGTTGTGCAAATTTTATCGCTCGGCATGGAGAAAAGAAAAGAATGGATTTTACAAGCGCTTCTTGGCGTCTTTCAACCGAAAGCCATTTATTTGCGCAACGACGTCCACGTGCGTGAATTAGAAGGGCTGAAACAAGAAAAAGGATTTTGGTACGGCACGTGCGATACGAACGTACAAATTGAAGAAAATGGCGTCAAATATATTGTCGACATTGAAAACGGGCAAAAAACAGGGTTTTTCTTCGATCAGCGCCAAAATCGCGCCGCGATCAAGCCGCTCATTACAAGCGAATCGACTGTGCTCGATTGTTTTACGCATACAGGATCATTTATGTTAAACGCCTGCTTATACGGAGCAAAACATGTGACCGCTGTCGACATTTCTGAACATGCGATTGAAACGGCAAAAAGAAACGCTGAGCTAAACGGATTTACAAACGTGGATTTCGTCGTTGCGAACGCGTTTGATTATTTAAGAGAATGTGTACAAAAGGGGAAAAAATGGGATGTCGTCATTATTGATCCTCCAGCGTTTGCTAAGTCCGCTCATGCGGTACCAAAAGCGCTTGCCGGCTATAAGGATATTAATTTAAATGGCTTAAAACTCGTCAAAGACGGCGGCTTTTTCGTAACAGCAAGTTGTTCGTATCATGTGCATCCTGATATGTTCCAAGCGATGGTCGCAGAAGCAGCGTTTGATGCAAAGAAAATTTTACGTCAAATTCATTGGAGCGGCGCAGGATATGATCATCCGAAACTGCTTGCCGCCGATGAAGGGGATTATTTGAAGTTTGCGATTTACGAAGTACATTCACGCAAATAAAACAGGTTGGCGCACGCCAACCTGTTTAAAAGTGGACAAAATTGTTGTGCACACATCGCACAAAAACGGGGTATACTATAATTGAAAACGCTTACTTTTGTGAGGTGATCGATATGGCATTAAAAACGATTTGTCCAAAGTGCTTTGGGAAAAAGAAAATGAAAATTTGTTTGTCGCTTTATAAAACATGTTCGTTTTGCAACGGAACAGGGAAAATTCAACAAACACCTACGAAACGAATTAGTTAAAAAGCGCTTCGCACCAACGGTTGTTGCGAAGTGCTTTTTCGTTTATGCAGCTATGTTTCTTCGTTTCGCCTTCGTTTGCGCCCGCAAAATTTTCACAGATAAATAAATCCCTGTGATCGTTAAAATGATAATCGCAATCGCAGCCACATCGATCATGAGACGGTTCCAAATCCCAAGTTTCCCAACATGAATGGCACGTACAAACGATGCGAATGTATTCACTTCTTTTTTTACAACTGTACCATCTGGTGCAATCGTCACTAACGTTCCATCTTTATCGTTTAACCGCACCATATACATCCCATGATTCATCACAACACCAACTTCGTCCATTGAAAACGCTCCAGACTCGCTTGCTTTTTTCACCGCATCAATCATGTTTAATTTCGCATGTTCATGGCCATCTCCATGCGCATGTTCATGATTGTCATGCGAATGACCGCTCATTCCCATTAACCAGCGCTCTGTTAACAACAACCCTGTGACCGCTTCTAAAAGTAAAAATACAGAACAAATGAGCCCGATCCATAAATGTAAATGGCGCGTTTTTTTCACAAAAATCCCTCCGTTTAAAAAGATGTGCTTGTCATGAATGTACAAAAAAGAGATGTGAAAAGTATGAAATGATTACGAAAAAAATGTGAAATCCCCTCTTCCATATCGGAAAAGGGGATTTCATCATCATTTCATGACATATACGCGCGCTTCGTATGGACGCAATGTAAAACGTGTCGCATGTTTATGTTGTTTGACATCATAGTTTGTTAACATAAGTTGTTCGCTATTCAATTTTAACGAGTCATAGCGATACATCGTTTTTCGGTCTGTTAAGTTCACGATGACGACTGCTTTTTCATCACCTAATGTGCGCGTATACGCATAAATTGCTTTATGGTTTTCTAATATTAAATCATATGTTCCGTAAACGAATACGTCATGTTGTTTACGAAGTTGAATCATACGTTTATAAAAGTTTAAAACAGAATTTGGATCATTTAGCTGCTTTTGAACGTTAATTTGCTTATAGTTTTCATTCACACCAATCCAAGGCGTTCCTGTCGTAAAGCCGGCATTTTTTTCGTCGGACCATTGCATTGGTGTGCGCGAATTGTCGCGGCCATTTTTCCAAATCCAGCGCATCACTTCTTCATGAGAACGGCCTTTGGCGCGCTCAATGCGATAATAATTTTTAATAGCGACATCGTCATATTCATCAATTGTTTCAAACTGTACGTTCGTCATACCAATTTCTTGTCCTTGATAAATAAACGGCGTCCCTTGCATAAGGAAATATAATGCTCCTAACGCTTTTGCACTTTCAACAAGATATTGCTCATCATTTCCCCACGTCGACACCGAACGCGGTTGGTCATGGTTTTCAAGAAATAGCGCATTCCATCCAATGCCTTCTAACCCTTTTTGCCATTTCGTTAATACACGTTTTAATTTCCGAACATCGACACCGCCATCTGTTCCTTTTTGCCAAAGTCCGAGATGCTCAAACTGAAAAATCATATTAAAAATGCCGTTTTCTTCACCGACCCAATCTTCCGCTTCCTCTACAGTCACTCCGTTTGCTTCGCCAACCGTCATAATGTCATAACGCGCAAACGTTTGCGCTTTGAGTTCACGAAGATACTCCATAATTCCTTCTCGATTCATATGTCCATCAAACGAAGGAACGTAATCAAGACCTTTTGGATTCGGTAAATCAGGAAGACCTTCTTTTTTCTTAATGTGTGAAATCGCATCGACACGGAAGCCATCAATTCCTTTGTCAAGCCACCAGTTGATCATATCATATAGCGCGCGACGAACATCTTCATTTTCCCAGTTTAAATCGGGCTGCTTCGTCGCAAACACGTGCAAATAATATTGGTCCGTCGTCTCGTCATATTCCCAAGCAGAACCGCCAAAAATACTTTCCCAGTTGTTTGGCTCTTTGCCGTTTTTTCCATCGCGCCAAATGTACCAATCGCGTTTCGGATTGTCCCGTGATGAGCGCGATTCAATAAACCACGGATGCTCATCGCTCGTATGGTTAATGACAAGATCTAAAATGACTTTCATGTCGCGCTTATGAATTTCTTCAAGCAATTGATCGAAATCTTCCATCGTGCCAAACTGCTCCATAATGTCTTGATAGTCACTAATGTCATAGCCGTTGTCTGCGTTTGGCGATTTATAAATCGGGCAAATCCATATGACATCGATTCCAAGGTCTTTTAAATAGTCAAGCTTTTGGATAATCCCTTGTAAATCACCGATGCCGTCTCCATTTGAATCCATAAAGCTTCTTGGATATATTTGATATGCAACCGCTTCTTTCCACCAAGCTTTTTTCACGTCAAATCCTCCTCGATTCATTCAACATAAATCGCTTTCAATATTGTTTACTCTTTCATGTTAATATACAAACCGCTTTGTTGAAAGAGGAAGTTGCACTTTTTCATAAAAAATTTCGTTTTTGTTGTGCAAACGGTTTAAATACGAACAAAAATAGACAACGATTCCTTATCGTTGCCTATTGTATACTTATAATTTATTCCATTTCATTCATTTTATTCGTTCGATTTGAAATGGTAATGCGACCGATAAACATCGCAAAAATAAAGCCGATGCCAACAAAAATCAATCCGTACAAAAACACATCGCTTAACGCATCCACAAGCGTTTGTTTTAATACAGGCACAAACATTTGTTGCATTTGTTCGGGAATTTTTTTCAACGTCTCTGGATTTAAAATGACCGAATATACGCTTTGCGGATTCGATTCAACGAGTTGTTTAAACGAGTCCATCATCGCATGCGCTTGTTCCGGTAATTGTTGTAATAACGGAAGAAACTTCGCTTCCAATAAATCTTTCGAACGATGGTTCATAATTGCCCCTAACAATGTTGCCCCAAACGTCCCACCGATTTGACGGAAAAACTGGCTCGATGATGTCACGATGCCAAGCTGTGATTTTGGAAATACTTCTTGCAACGCAAGCGTAATGACTGGATTGACGAATCCTAGCCCAAAACCGAGCGTCGCCATAAATGACATCGCCGTCCATTTATTTGTATGGACATCCATCGTTGACAATAAGAAAAAGCCAAGCGCTACAAGCACCATTCCACCAATGACTTGCGGACGTACGCCAATTTTTTGCACAAGCCGTCCACCGATCATGCTTGCGATAATAAGGGCAAACATCATCGGAAACATCATCGTTCCCGATTCTGACGGACTCATCCCGATAATGCCTTGCATAAAGAGCGGCACGAACATAATCGCTCCAAACATACCAACAGACATAAAAAAGCCGACACTATTGAGCACAACAAACGTCTTATTTTTTAATAAATGAATCGGCATAATTGGCTCCTCGGCTTTCCGTTCAACAAACACAAATAAACTGAAGAACACGACCGAGCTAGCTAGTAAAGAAATGATTTGCCATGACAGCCAATCGTATTTGTCGCCGCCAAACGTTAACGCTAACAACAACGAAACAACGGCCACAACCATTGTAAACATGCCGGCCAAATCAAGCTTTACACGCTCAGCCATACGATGATTATGCAAACCGAGGGAAATGAGAACAATAGCTAATATGCCGACGGGAAGGTTAATATAAAACACCCAACGCCAATTTAACGAATCAACAATCCATCCACCGACTTGTGGACCAAGAATAGACGCTAATCCGAATACGCCACCAAATACACCTTGCCATTTTGCACGCTCTGCCCCCGTAAATAAATCACCAATGACAATCATCGCCATCGGCATCATAATGCCGCCGCCAATTCCTTGAATGGCTCGGAAAATAATAAGCTGCGTCATCGTATCTGCCATGCCACATAGCGCTGAACCAATAATAAAAATCGCTAATCCTGTAACATAAATCGACTTTCTTCCAAACAAATCAGCAAGCTTCCCGGCAATCGGAACAATCGTTGTTGATGTAAGCATGTACGCTGTTGTAAGCCATGCCATCATACTTAGTCCACCAAGTTCTCCAACGATGCGCGGCAACGCTGTGCCAACAATCGTTCCATCGAGCGCCCCAAACAACATCGCAACAAGTAATCCAGTAATTAAAATGCCTCGCTTTTGTTGTATATCGGCCATGCTCGCTTGTATCGCTGCCTGTTCTTTCATGTATATCACTTCTCCTCTTTTCCATTTGTCTCAACAATTTTTTCGATGATACGGACAAACTGTTCAAGCTCATCGGGTTGCAATTGTTTTAAATAACGTTCAATAATTTTTCTTCGCTCCGCCCGCGCATGTTCAAGCATTTCTTTCCCCTTTTCAGACAACTGGACATACACAACGCGACGATCTTCCTCATCCCGTTCGCGCAATACAAATCCGCTTTTATATAAGCGATCGATCATCGTTGTAATCGCGCTCGGTTTGACAAACATTTCATCGGCCAATTCGCTCACGGTACATTTTTCACGTTTTGACAGCAAATTTAAAATAAAAAACTGCGGTTTCGTTAAGCCAATCTCTTCTTTCGCTAAATCAGCTGCCAGTTTGCGAACGGCTAACGAAAACGCATGCTCTAATCGCTCAACAAGCGTAGAAAACGGCGTTTCTCCCATATACACCCCACCTTTTTTAACGACATAAATATTTAACATAGTTAAATATATACGAAAGAAAATATAAAGTCAATCCATATCGTGACGTATCAAATGATGCGCTCGTTCATACATTGTCATAAGGAGGGAGCGCGATGAAACGAGATGAACAAAAAGCATTAGAAAAAGCGATTGCGGAAATTACAGAAATTGCTGAAGGGTTTGGACTCGATTTTTATGAAATGCGTTATGAAATTTGTCCAGCTGATATTATTTACACGTTTGGGGCATACGGTATGCCGACACGTTTTTCCCATTGGAGCTTCGGCAAACAATTTCATAAAATGAAACTTCATTACGATCTCGGATTAAGTAAAATTTACGAACTTGTCATTAACTCTGATCCGTGCTACGCATTTTTATTAAATACAAATACGCTCATTCAAAATAAATTAATTGTCGCACACGTACTTGCCCATAGCGACTTTTTTAAAAATAACGTTCGCTTTAGCAACACAAAACGAGACATGGTCGAAAGTATGGCGGCAACGGCTGAACGCATTAAACATTACGAACACGAATACGGGAAGCAAGAAGTCGAAAAGTTTTTAGACGCTGTATTAGCCATTCAAGAACATATTGATCCTTCCCTTCTGCGCCCAAAACTTTCATGGACGATTGCGGATACGGAAGTATACGAAGACGATCATGAAACACCAAAACCTTCTCCGTATGACGACTTATGGTCTCTTGATGAAAAGAAAAAAACAACACCTGCTCGAAAAAAACGAAGAAAGTTTCCTCCCCATCCTGAGAAAGATTTATTGCTGTTTATTGAGGAATATAGTCGTGAACTCGACGAGTGGCAGCGCGACATTTTAACGATGATGCGAGAAGAAATGCTTTATTTTTGGCCTCAGCTCGAAACGAAAATTATGAACGAAGGATGGGCGACGTACTGGCATCAACGTATTTTACGCGAAATGGATTTAACGAGCGATGAAGCGATTGAATTTGCGAAATTAAATGCAGGTGTTGTGCAACCTTCACGTACAGGCATTAATCCGTACTATTTAGGACTAAAAATTTTTGAAGATAT
Source organism: Anoxybacillus sp. MB8 (assembly GCF_011006755.1). Classification (NCBI taxonomy): domain Bacteria; kingdom Bacillati; phylum Bacillota; class Bacilli; order Caryophanales; family Anoxybacillaceae; genus Anoxybacillus; species Anoxybacillus sp. MB8. The sequence goes on along the minus strand of NZ_RXXX01000050.1, from coordinate 1,200 downwards.
TGAAAAACGGTGGGACAATCCGACGGAAGAAATGAAAAAGCTCGGAGTCAAACCTGGTTCAGGACGCGCAAAAATATTTGAAGTACGCGAATTAGAATCTGACATTTCTTTTTTGCGCAACTATTTAACGAAAGAACTCGTCATGCGTGAAGATATGTATTTATTCCAAAAACAAGGAAAAGACTACAAAATTGTTGATAAACATTGGGAACATGTACGCGATCAACTTGTAAACATTCGCGTAAACGGCGGCTTCCCATACATTACAGTCAACGATGGCGACTACATGCGCAACGGAGAACTATATTTAAAACATTGGTATGAAGGCATTGAACTAGACGTGAAATATTTAGAAAAAGTGCTTCCTTACATTTATCAACTTTGGGGCCGTGCGGTTCATATCGAAACAATGATCGAAAACAAACCGACACTATTCACATACGACGGAAGAAACGTACAACGAAAATATATATGAGCTACTGAGTGCGCAACTAACAAAAAGTTTACATTTTATGTAAACTTTTTGTTTTTCTCTGCTCAGTAATTACATAAAACTTGTGTCACATCACTTATTTAATTAAAATTTTACCTGTGTTCTTAAAACGTTCTATAATAACAAATAGTCGAGAATAGCAGTCTTGGATGGTTTTCTCATTCCTAATATTATTGTAAAGTCCTATACCAAAGTACGTATCTTTATAAAATCCTACTACATAGTCTCCTGATTTTATGATGTGAGCGTCTTCATAACTTAATTGATCATCAAGAAACGCCAAATAGACCTTTTCAGAATCAATAAAAACAAACGGAATAGGGGATTCCCAATAAATTTTAGCATACTGTGGCTCAGCTGCCTCTTTTAAGTGCTTTTTAGTAATAAATACACTATCCACGTTTGCGAATTTTTTTTGCAAAACGTCTTCCATCGACATTTGAATGAAAGAAACGTTTTTTTCCCTAATCTTAGGAATATCCCCAACAATTCCGATTTTTAGTTCATTTCCTGAATAAACTGGAGAATGAAAATTTGCTCCCTCATTTGTTTTGTGGATCAAATACGAAACAAAGAACATTAATATAACTATTATGAATAGTTTTCTCATAATTGCCTCCCTCTAGAAATGTTGATATATCAAGGTTTCTTGGCATCTTAGGGGTGCCAAAAAAATATTTTTCGACAAAATTCATCACATACTTTTT
>NZ_RXXX01000004.1:0-131645 GCF_011006755.1 Anoxybacillus sp. MB8 | reverse complement strand
TATCTTGGGCGTTTTATGATTTAAGACAAAAAATCGAGTACAAAGCACGCAAACACCAAGCCAAAGTGATTGCGGTAGACCCAACATACACATCCCAAACATGTCCAAAATGCGGACATACAGCAAAGGCGAATCGAAATAAGAAAACGCACACGTTCTGTTGCCAAACATGCCAATATACATCAAACGACGACCGAGTTGGTGCGATGAATCTTCAACGAAAAGGAATCGAGTACATCGTTGAAGAAACAACAAAAGCATGACTTTTGTTGTTGGGTAGTTGTCAGCCCGCCCTGATGCAACCCCAAGTGAAGGAAGGAGGATAACATCCGCTTGCACTTCTGGGGAGTTGCAAGCCCACGACTTTAGTCGTTGGGTAGTTGACGTCATCGTGCTAAAATAAGGGGGGATTATTTTTATACTGGGGGACTGAACAATGACAACGACGACGAAGATCAAAACGGACATTGAAATTGCCCAAGAAACAAAATTAAAGCGCATTCAAGACATTGCAAGTGAACTGGATTTGTTAGAAGAAGAGCTTGAACCGTATGGGCATTATAAAGCGAAAATTTCTCTTCATGCACTGAAGCGGTTAGCGACGAAACAAGACGGCCATGTCATTTTAGTGACGTCGATCAATCCGACGCCGGCGGGAGAAGGAAAATCGACAGTTACTGTTGGGCTTGGTCAAGCGTTACATAAACTCGGTAAAAAAGTGATGATTGCGATGCGGGAACCTTCCCTTGGCCCGACGATGGGAATAAAAGGTGGGGCGACAGGTGGAGGGTATTCACAAGTGTTGCCGATGGAAGACATTAATTTGCACTTTACTGGCGATTTGCATGCGATTACGACCGCGAATAACGCCTTAGCTGCGCTCATTGACAACCATATTCATCAAGGAAATGAATTACGAATCGATACGCGTCGCATCGTTTGGAAGCGAGCAGTGGACTTAAATGACCGTGCGCTACGTAAAGTCGTGGTCGGATTAGGTGGACCGACGCAAGGCGTGCCACGCGAGGACGGATTCGATATTACTGTTGCTTCTGAAATCATGGCGGTGTTTTGCTTAGCAACCGATCTGCAAGATTTAAAGCGACGTTTAGCAAACATGGTGGTAGCATATAATGTGGATCGTCAACCTGTTACAGTAGCTGATCTTGGCGTCGAAGGAGCGCTCACGCTTTTACTAAAAGATGCGCTAAAGCCGAATTTAGTCCAAACGGTAGAACATGTACCTGCACTTGTGCACGGTGGCCCGTTTGCCAATATTGCTCACGGATGCAATAGCGTCATTGCCACAAAAATGGCACAAAAGCTCGGAGACTATGTTGTGACAGAGGCGGGATTTGGTGCGGATTTAGGTGCGGAGAAATTTTTACATATCAAAGCACGCATGGGAGGAATTGAACCGAAAGCTGTTGTTATCGTCGCAACGATTCGAGCGTTAAAAATGCACGGCGGGGTAGGGAAACAACAGTTAGCGAGCGAAAATGTCGAAGCATTAAAAAAAGGACTAGCCAATTTAGAGAAACATATTGAAACGATTCAAGCGTTTGGCTTGCCGTTTGTCGTTGCCATTAACCGTTTTATCACGGACACAGATAAAGAAATTCACGCATTAACGGCATTTTGTGAAGAAAAAGGATATCCTGTATCGTTAACGGAAGTGTGGGAAAAAGGCGGAGATGGCGGAATTGATTTAGCTCGTAAAGTATTGGAAGCAATCGAAAATACAAAAAGCACGTACACTCCGTTATACGAATTAGATGAACCGATTACGGATAAAATTCAAAAAATCGCGCGCATTGTTTATGGCGCAAGCGACGTTTCTTTTTCTGACAAGGCGAAAAAGCAAATCGAACAATTTACATCGTTTGGGTGGGACAAGTTCCCCATTTGCATGGCAAAGACGCAATATTCGCTTTCCGACGACCCAACAAAACTTGGCCGCCCGACCGATTTCACTATTACAGTGCGCGAATTAAAACCGTCGATTGGTGCTGGCTTTCTCGTTGCCTTAACAGGAGATGTCATGACGATGCCAGGGCTACCGAAACAACCAGCAGCGCTTCAGATGGATGTCGACGAACATGGAAACGCGCGTGGACTTTTCTAAATGATTAATCAGGAGAACAGGCGCCTTATCAGTAAGATAGGGCGCTTTTTTTATAAACAGGCAAAAAAATTGAAAGATTGACAAAAGGTATTATAATGTAAATATTCAATTTGTTTTCTAGGGAGAGAGGAAGATGCAAGCAAGTGTTGAACAACGTACAAATATGCAAACAGTCGTTTATCCGATTTTAATTGCCATTAGTATTGGTCATTTATTGAATGACGCGATGCAAGCTGTTGTACCGGCGTTGTTTCCGATTTTAGAATCATCCATGCACTTATCTTATACACAAATCGGTTGGATTGCGTTTACGCTTAATATGACTTCGTCTATCTTACAGCCGGTTGTCGGATTGTTTTCCGATCGGTATCCATCACCGAGCTTTTTGCCGTTGGGTATGGGAGCGAGCTTGTTAGGGATGGTTGGATTAGCGTTTGCACCTAATTTTTTCTTTGTGTTATTGTCCGTTTTATTCATTGGACTTGGTTCAGCTATCTTTCATCCAGAAGGTTCGCGTGTCGTTTATTTTGCTGCGCAGGCGAGAAGGGGATTCGCTCAATCCATTTACCAACTTGGTGGCAATACAGGTAACGCCCTTGCCCCATTGTTTACAGCGCTCATTTTTGTTCCGTTTGGTCAAAAGGGAGCAGGTTGGTTTGTCATTGTTGCGGCGTTAGGAATGGCTATTTTATTTTGGGTGTCAAAATGGTACGCTCTTCAGTTACATCAACTGAAAAATCGTTCGAACAGAACAATAGAAGGAAAGACACATACAAGCAAACGAATTATATTTGCCCTCGTTCTTCTCGTGTTGCTAGTATTTGCACGTTCGTGGTATTATGCAGGGATTGCAAATTATTATCAATTTTATTTAATGGAATATTACGACATTTCTATTCGTAAGGCGCAGCTGTATTTGTTTGTTTTTATGATTGCAGGAGCGATCGGTACCGTTTTTGGCGGTCCGCTTGCTGATCGATTTGGGAGACGAAATTTAATTTTTGCATCCACGCTTGGTACGGCACCGTTTGCACTCATTTTGCCATATGTGCCACTTCATTTTGTTTTGCCAATTGTTTTTGTCACAGGCTTTATTTTATCGTCTAGTTTCGCTACTTTTGTTGTTTATGCACAAGAATTGCTTCCAGGAAATGTCGGGATGGCTTCTGGATTAATTGTTGGTCTCGCATTTGGAATGGGGGCGCTTGGAGCGGTTGCACTTGGCAAAATCGCAGACGTGTATACGCTAAAAACACTTATGGTTATGTGTAGCTTTCTTCCTTTGTTTGGCGTGTTGACATTTTGGTTGCCAAAAGAAGCATAGTGGCAAGCTCGTCGTTTGCCACTATACAGATGCCCGTTCGATCAAGCGGACGGGTAGTTTTTCTTTTGTTGGTTGAGTCTTATCATTCGTAAAATAATCGTATATCATCTGGAAAGCTTTTTTTCCGATAAGCGAAAGAGGTAGCTCAATTGTCGTGATATGCAACGCTTCTGAAATAGGATGATTATCAAAACTAACGATGGCTAAATCGTTTGGAACATGTAATCCATATGTTTTTCCCCACAAAACGATCCCTGCGGCAACTTGATCGCTAGCAACGAGCAAGGCGGTCGGTTTTTCTTTGAGAGAGAGAATGGTAGATGCAATTCGTTTTCCGTCGCTCATATGTAAACAATGATGGAACATCCAATCAGGACGAATCGGAGCATGTATGCTTTGAAGAGCATCTTTATAAGCTGCTTTCCGTTTTTGGCTATTGATGCTCGTTGGTCGACTGAGACAATATCCGATTTTGCAATGTCCCTTTTTTATTAAGTAATCCATTCCAAGCGCAAAGGCGTGGTAATGGTCGATATACACGGAAAACAGATGCGGCTCTGATGTATCTTCACATAAAACGATTGGACCGTCGTTTGTATAGGATGCAATTGTTTCGAGACGAATGGTATGCGAACAAATAATGAGGCCATCTATTTGCTTGACACGCAACATTTCAAGTGCTTCTTGTTCTTTATGTATATCATAGTTTGTTTGAAAAAAGAGAAGATGGTATCCGTATCGCAATGCTTCTTCGGAAATTCCCTCTACAATCATGCTGAAATATGGGTGATTGATAGTCGGTAACATCACTCCAATAATATTTGTTCTTCCTTTCGACAAGTGAACGGCGTTAATGTTTTTTTTATAGTTTAATTGATGGATCACATCCCATACGGCTCTTCGTTTTTCTTCTTTGACATATGGATACCCATTGAGCACACGTGAGACAGTTGAAACAGAAACGCCTGCACGTTTTGCGATTTCACGAATATTTGCCATATTTTCACCTGCTTTTGACAACGTATAGTTATATTTTACTTCTTTTTTGATGGAGGTGTAAAAGGTTTCATATTTCAGGAGGATTTTAGTCAGAACGATATTGGATTGAAAGAAATCGAGCGGCATAATGATGAAAAAAGTCTTTTCCAAAAGAAGATCAGCTTGCCCGTTTTCATGGGCAAGCTGGCAACTACGGTAAGTCAATGAGCATAAAATGGCTGTCTATGTTCGCTGTTATGTGCAATTGTGTGACATCTGTGATACGAGCGGCATCACGACGTTGTAAAATTGTATCATCATTCAACACAAGTTCTCCCTCAATAACAAACACATACATCCGGCGTCCTTCTTGTTGGTGGAATGTAAGTTGTTGGTTATTTTCTAAATCGGATAAATACATGGTTAGATCTTGGTGAATGTAGGCAACTTGCTCACTGGCTTGTTTTTTTGAAACAATAGGCAATAAGCGATTTTTCATGTTTTCAACATCGTATGAAATTTGTTCGTATGACGGAGTAAGACCGTACGTTTCAGGTAAAAACCAAAGCTGTAGAAGATTGACTTCTTCCGTAGTAGACGGATTCATTTCTGAATGTACAATACCTGTTCCGGCCGTCATTCGTTGTACTTCACCGAATGAGATGATGCGATGATTGCCAAGATTATCGCGATGTTCGAGTTGCCCTTTCAAGACGACTGTAACGATTTCCATTTCTTGATGAGGATGTGCTCCAAATCCGCGTTGTGGAGCAATGATATCGTCATTAAATACGCGTAATGGGCCAAAGTTCATATTTTTTCGATCAAAATATTCAGCAAATGAAAAACTAAAATAACTTTGCAACCAACCGTGGTTTGATTCAAATCGTTCATGTGCAGGATATACGTGAATCATGGTGCGCCTCCTTATTTGATAAGTGCATCAATTGAGTAGTCGCCTGCGCCAATAAGTGCAACGCCAATGACAACCACAATTAAAATGAGATTGTATTCAAATCCATTTTGTGTAATCCAAAATCCATTTGGTGCATGTACTTTTACAATGGCAACGAACATCGTTGCGGCGATTAACAAAGCTGCAAATGGGGTGAACAACCCAAGCGCAAACAATAACCCTCCAACGAACTCAGCTAATCCAGCAATGAGAGCCATTGTCACCCCGGGCTTTAGTCCAATAGATTCAAGCCATCCTCCCGTTCCTTTTAAGCCATATCCTCCAAACCATCCGAATAATTTTTGAGCACCGTGACCCATAAAAGTTAAACCGACAGCTAGACGAATGAGTAAAATACCGATGTGCATCATAATCATTTCTCCTTTCATATATCTTGATTTCAAGATAAAAGTTGTGCGATAGGCCTTTAAAAAGGCGCTAATGAAAGACCTATCTTTTTGAGCAAGTGAATCGCCATTTCTTTTTCATCTGTGGATAAAGATTGGAAAATTTCCAACATTTTTTGTGCGTGCTGTGGGAAAATGTGATCCATCAGAGTCCTTCCTTCTTCTGTAATGACAGCGTACGTAATGCGGCGGTCCTTTTCACAACGTTGCCGGACGATATATCCTTTTTCTTCGAGTTTGTCAATGACGTATGTCATGCTTCCGCTTGTAAGCAAAATTTTATCACCAATTTGCTGAATCGGCTGTGCTCCTTTATGATACAACAAATCGAGAACACCAAACTCCGTTGGATTTAGTCCGTAACGTTGAATGTCATGTTTTACATGTTCCGACACCGCCTTATGTGCTCTAGAAAGGACAATGAATAGTTTTAATGATAATGTTTGATCGTTTTGGCTCATATGCATCAACCTTTATCTTGATTTCAAGATAATTATAAACTTACGAAAAGTAAGTTGTCAATATATATTGTATTTTGTTTGGGAATGAATGTGTCATGGATTTGTGTTATTACTTTTCGACATTATTCAACAAATATAGTTGATAATTGAAAAAATGTGTTTTATTTAGAAGGATTATGGATGTATTTAGCGAAATATGAAAAGTGGTAGAAAAACATGTGATGGGGTCGAATAGGGAATGAATAGTGTATATGCTCATACTCCACGGGAAAATGACAGAGAGTGGCATGACTTGAAGGATCATTTGGTAAGCGTAGCGGAAGTAGCGAAGTCGTTTGCTGAACCTTTTCATGGAGAAAGGGTAGCGTACTTATGCGGTCTTTTACACGATTTAGGAAAGTTTCATCCTCTTTTTCAAATGTATTTGCAAAAGCAGGCGGATGGAGAGAATGCTCGAAGTGTTCCCCATGCAATTTGGGGTGCGGCGTTCATGTATCAGTTGTATTGGAAAAAGATGAAACACCCAAATGCTTGGAAATGTTTCTCTCTGCCGATTGCCGGCCATCATGCTGGTTTGCATTCATCTGCTTATTTATCTCTTACTTTTGAAGAGAATTTGGAAAAACAACAATCTCATTTTTTAGAGATTTTACGGCAGGCAGAATCATTTTTGAAAGAGTTTGTGTTTCCTTCCGTACAACAAGGGATTGAGACTCTATCATTTTCGGAGACAGAAAGAGAAATGTGGATTCGTCTCGTCTTTTCAGCACTCGTTGATGCCGATTATTTAGATACAGAGCGCCATTTCCATCCTGAACTTTCTCAAATTCGACAGCCAACCATTTCGATAAACTATTTATGGGACTGTTTTGTTGTCAACCAAAATCAACTAACTAATCAAGCGAACGATACACTTGTCAATCGGGTACGAAAAGAAGTGTATGAGGAATGTATTCGTGCCTCAGCTAGACCACAAGGACTGTTTCGTTTGACAGTGCCGACCGGTGGGGGGAAAACGAGAAGCAGTTTGGCCTTTGCGCTGAAACATGCCGTAAAACACCAACTCGATCGTATCATTGTCGCTATTCCTTATACAACTATTATTGAGCAAACAGTAAATGTATATCGCGGTATTTTCGGGGATGATGCGGTGCTCGAACATCATAGCCAAGTTGAAGTAGATGATCAGAAGGAAACGGGAGACGAACGAATTATCCAGCAACGTTTATCTGCTGAAAATTGGGATGCACCTCTTATCGTCACAACGACAGTACAATTGTTCGATAGCTTGTTTAACAATCGTCCAAGCAAAGTTCGTAAATTGCATAATTTGTCGCGCAGCGTGATTATTCTCGATGAGATTCAAGCGATCCCCCCTGAACTGTTGAAACCTACATTAGACGCCCTAGTTATGCTAGCCAAGCATTGTCAAACAACAATTGTGCTGTCGAGCGCTACGCAACCATTTTTCGAAGAATGCAAGTTTTTAGATGTATTTTCAAGCGTAGAAGTAAAAGAAATTTTGCCACCGGTGCTAGTGGGCGAACACTTTCAACAAATGAAACGAGTGGATTATGACATATGGAAAACACCTATTTCACTGCAAGAGCTTGCGTGCTTTATTCAGCAACAAAAACAATTGTTAGTTGTCTTTAATACGAGAAAAGAAGCAAAAGAGTGTGTTGAATTTCTTCAAGAAGATGAAGGAGTATTTCATTTGTCTACTCTTCTTTGCGGAGCCCATCGTCGGCGAATTTTAGATGAAGTACGTGAGCGTCTGCGGAAGAATGAACCTGTTCGTCTAATTAGTACGCAAGTCGTTGAAGCAGGCGTTGATTTAGACTTTCCCATTGTTATGAGGCAAATGGGGCCGCTTGATCGGATCGTCCAAGCGGCGGGGCGTTGCAATCGTGAGGGGAAGATGGACAAGGGGAAAGTGATTATTTTTGAAACAAAAGAGATGTCAAGTCCAAAAGGTCCGTATAAAACAGCAATGGAAACAGCAAGGTCCTTATTGGCTGAAAAACAGCCCGATGATTTACATAACCCAAATATATTCCGTGAGTATTTCCGCCGTCTATTTGCTGCGGTAGACTTGGATTCAAAAAACATTCAAAAGGCTCGGGAAACGCTCGATTATCCTCTAGTTGCTGAAAAATACCGTCTCATTGATCAGGACACTGTATCTGTTATTGTTCCGTATGCGGAAGCGTTGGAGCATTTGCGAATGTGGGAATCTTCTCCTTCTCGCCATTTATTCCGCCGATTGCAGCCGTATATAATCCAACTTTATCGGTTTGAGGCGGTGAAGAAAGAAAAAGATGGATGGCTACGAGAAGTGGCTGACAATGTTTATGAATGGCTCGGTGATTATGACGAAAAAGTAGGGATTAAAGAAGAAGTTCATGATCCGTTTAGTCTCATTGGATAAAAAAGAAAGGTGATATGTGATGCAACGTCGAGCAAAAGTGCAAGTAAAAGTGTGGGGAGATTACGCTTGTTTTACAAGACCAGAGTTTAAAGTAGAGCGCATTAGTTATCCAATCATGACGCCGAGTGCAGCGCGCGGGATATTGGAAGCGATTTTTTGGAAGCCGGAATTCCGTTATGAAATTCGCCGAATCGGAATTGAGCGTCTAGGTGGTCAGCAAGCTATTTTGCGTAACGAGCTAACAAGCAAGCAAAATAAAAAGCCGATTTTCATTGAAAACGACCGTGCTCAACGAACGAGTTTAATTTTAAAAAGCGTTGCTTATTGGATTGTTGCAGATATTGTTTTAACAAAGCGAGCAGTTGATCCTGTAGCGAAATATCGGGATCAATTTAACCGTCGAGTTCAAAGAGGACAATATCATCATACACCATATTTAGGGACAAGAGAATTTGTGGCTTATTTTTCACCGATAAGTGAAGAAGATACTGTCGAGTCTGTTGACATGGATATCGGTACGATGTTGTTTGATTTTGCTTTCATCGAGGAAGGAACAAGAAAAGAAATGGAGTTTCTCCGTCATGACAAAATGGGAACGCGAGTGGCAGCGGGATTTGCTAAGCCAATCTTTTTTGATGCGAAGATAGAAAACGGTTGGTTGCATGTCCCAATAGAAAAATATCAACTGCTTTACGCATTGGAGGATGGAAAATGCTTTACTCATTGATTGAGTTGGCTACTCGGTTGCAGGGAGAGAAAAGCCTCCCACCTATCTGCTATAAACCTAAATCAATTAATTGGATTATTGATTTAAGTGGGGATAAACCGTATTTGAAGGGACGATTTACAAAAGATGAACATCGCTTAGTGGAAGCCCCCTTTCGGTTACGCCAAGGGAAAATTACGAAAGACAATGTGAAACCTTATCTATTGGTCGATGATGCTCGTTATGTACTTGGCATTCCCGAAAATTCACAGAAGGTTGATGAGGCAAAGTTAATGCATACAGGGTATGTGGAACTAATCAAAGAAGCTTATGAAAAAACGAAGATGGAAGAATTAAAGAAAGTGCTTGATTTTCTACATAGCCCAGAGAAGAATTCATTTCATGACCAAATTGGTGCCAAAGATATTGTGACCTTTCAAGTTGATGAAGAGTCGTTTATATGTGAAAAATTAGAAATTCAGACGTTTTGGGCTAAATATTTAGCGACTGAGTTGTTGTCTGATGATGAGTGTGACTGTTCTGTTTGCGGGAATCGATCCACGTATGTCCGATATTTACCTAACCCTGTTCAATTATTTGGACAATCATGTCAATTGACGTCGTTTAACAGTTCATCGTTCGAATCAATGGGGAAAACACAAACAAATAATGTACCGATCTGCTTCAGATGTGCCACTTTAGTCGTCGATACATTGAACTATTTAATTAGGGAGGGACAGCATCACACACTCCTGTATGTGAACGATCGAAACATTTTACGATCCCAAATTGCTGTATATTGGATCGAGGATCGTTTTGTAGAGAAAGAGGGGGTAGGTTTTCAAATTGACGAAAAAATTATTGCATCTCCGATTGAACAATGGCTTTTTGATGAAGAAACAAACAAGCCAGCCCCCCCTCCTGAATTAAGACAGCTAGAGGAGCTGATCGCTCTTCCGAAGACGGGGCGTGAACAGGCACTCTATTTGGATAGTGCATTCTTCCATATGGCAGTTCTTTCTGCTAATAAAGCGAGGCTAGTGGTTCGTGAATGGATTCGAACATCAATTTCGCAATTACTTTTATATCTAGAACGATACACAACTGCTTTGCGTATTGTTCAGCCGAATGGAGAAAAAGGCTATTTGTTACCGCTAGCCACTTTGATTCGGGCGATTGATATGTCTCCAAGTTTGGTGCGTCAATGTTTGCGCATGATTTACCAAGGAGCTTTGCCGCCTAATGAACTGTTGTCACTAGCTCTTCAACGTTTCCGTTCGCCGAAAGTGTTAAATGACGTGAAGGAAACGTGGAGATATCAAGCGCTAGCTTGCTTACTAAAACTATCTCTTACTTATGGAAAGGAGGAAGCAAATACGATGGAGTCTTTGAATACCAATTATTCACAGCCACCCTATATTTGCGGCCGATTATTGGCGGTATTGGAAGAAATTCAACAACGCGCTTCGGGATACCGGATTGGGAGCACGATTGTCGATCGTTTTTATGGTGCTGCTTCAACCGCTCCAGCATCAGCATTTGGTTCATTGCTACGACTTTCGACAACAGCCCATCTCCCAAAAGTGTCTGTTGAACTTAGTCGTTTACTAGAAGAAATCATGAAGCAACTGGATGAAGCGGGAGGTTTTCCAACCATTTTAAATTTAAGGCAACAAGCTGAATTCGCTCTTGGTTTTTATCATCAGCGTGCGGAATTCAGCAATCGGCGTCAAAAAAAATCAACCGAATGAAGTGAGGGGAAAATAATGACAGAACGCTACATTGATCCGAAAAAACGACATGAATTTGTATTACTCTTCGATGTGAAAGACGGAAACCCAAACGGTGATCCGGATGCAGGGAACATGCCGCGTGTTGATCCGGAAACGATGCAAGGTATTGTGACTGACGTTGCCATCAAGCGAAAAATCCGAGATTACGTCGCGACGGTGTTAGGTAGACCAATTTTTATTCAGAGTCATACAGCGCTAAATACAATTATTTTTCAAGTGTATCAAGAAATTGGAGTACAGTTGGCGACCACAGAATTAAGTGAAGAAGAAAAAGAAAATACAGTACTAATGGATTGGATTGCCTTGCTTGAGGAAAAAGGAGTGATGCTTGAAGAAGGCCGAATCATTTATACAGGTGAAGATGTTAAGGATGCTGATATTCGCAAAAAGTTTACTGAAGGGATCGAAGAAGCTGGTCTTAAAAAACAGCTCGAGCCCATGTTACGAAACATTGCGAAGCGTCTAGCACAGGCCGCAAAAAATATGAAAATTGATGAGCAAACGCGGCAAAAAGCGCAATATGCCTTGTGCCGAAAGTATTACGATATTCGCATGTTCGGGGCTGTTATGTCAACAGGGCTGAATGCAGGTCAAGTGCGTGGACCGATGCAGTTGACGTTTTCACGTTCGGTTGATCCTGTATTTCCATGGGATTTAACTATTACACGTACAGCCATAACTAAAGAATCTGATCGTCGCAGAAAACAAACGGAAATGGGAAGAAAACCGTTAATCCCATATGGTTTGTATAGGTTGCATGGGTTTTACAATCCGTTTTTCGGAGAAAGAACAGGAGTTACTGAGGAAGATTTAGCCGATTTTTGGGACGCGCTCGTCCATTTATTTTCATTTGATCATTCCGCAGCTAGAGGAGAAATGAATGTAAGGGGGTTATACATTTTCAGCCATGAAACTGCCAAGGGATCAGCGCCAGCGCATAAGCTGTTCGAACTTGTACAAGTAGAACGACGCCAAGAAGAATCACCTCGTTCATTCAATGACTACCTATTACTTGGACCGGTGGATGAGGGAGAAAAAGATATTTCAATTGATCATTTCCCGGGCGTCACTATCACGCGTCTTGTGTAAATAAAAGTGAGGAGATTAGAAGTCCATGCAGTGGAATGAAGATGAGTGGGTCATGCTGTCTGCTTTGCAACATTATGTGTATTGTCCACGCCAATGTGCCTTGATTCATCTTGAGCAAACGTTTGAAGAGAATGTATTTACGCTTCGAGGAAATCGGGTACATGAACGGGTAGATACACCAGAAGGGGAACAAATAGGAGATAGGAGGGTAGAACGTGCACTCCCCATTTGGTCTGAGTGTCTAGGAATAATGGGGAAAGCGGATTGCGTTGAGTTTCTTCCTGATGGCACGCCATATCCAGTTGAGTACAAAGTCGGAAAACGAAAAACAAAGCAGGCGGATATAGTACAACTGGTAGCTCAAGCGCTTTGCTTAGAAGAAATGTTTAATCGTCCTGTGACAAAGGGATCCTTGTACTATTACGAGTCAAGAAGACGATTGGAAATCGACATAACAAAGCAGTTGCAACAATTAACGAAAGAAACGATACAGAGTGTAAGGAAATTATTGCAAAACAACCAACTGCCGCTACCTGTCAATGACGCGAGATGTCACAATTGCTCGTTACAAGACGTTTGCATGCCACAGGTTCCTGCTAATGTGGTAGCATGGATAAGCGAGGAGAATAAACATGATTAGAGTCTTGTTGAATACACTGTATATTCAAACGCAACAGGCGTATTTGCGTCTTGATCATGAAACAATTGTCGTCGAGGTGGAAGGAAAAAAAACGTTGCAAGTTCCTATCCATCACATTGGTGCCATTGTCATGTTCGGGAATGTTTCCATTAGCCCGTATTTGCTTGGCAAGTGTGTCAACCAAGGTATTTCTGTTATTTGGTATGATGCATACGGTCGTTTTTTAGCCAGAGCAACAGGAAGAACGAATGGGAATGTGTTACTTCGAAGAGAACAACATCGAGTGTTGGAAGACAAACAACGAATGTTGCATATCGCTTCCCGTTTTGTGTCCGGTAAGATTCGTAACAGCAAAAGTGTGCTTCAACGAGCAATGCGTGATTACCCAGAACAACGCCCGCACTTAGAGCAATCGGTAAAACAGCTGAATCAAAGCTTGCGCAACATCGACAAACAAACTACGTTGGATGAACTGAGGGGAGTTGAGGGATACGCCTCATCTGTGTATTTTGAAGCATTTGCATCGCTCATACGGTCAGATGAGGACGAGTTTTTTAGTTTTACCGTGCGATCGCGTCGACCGCCACGCGATCCAATCAATGCCTGTTTGTCTTTTGCTTACAGCATCGTGACACAAGATTGCATTTCAGCGCTAGAGGGGGTGGGACTTGATCCGCAAATCGGCTATTTGCATGCATTGCGACCGGGAAAGCCATCGTTAGGATTGGATCTTGTTGAGGAGTTTCGTCCATACCTAGCGGATCGTTTTGTTTTAACACTAATTAATCGAAAGCAGCTGGATAAAAGCGATTTTGACATTCGTCCTGGTGGAGCAGTATTTTTAAATGAAAATGGGAGAAGAACATTTTTGGCTTCTTATCAAAAGCGGAAACAAGAAGAAATCCATCACCCTATTATCAACCAAAAAATTCCTTTGGGCTTGTTGCCCCATGTACATGCTCGATTATTAGCACGGCATTTGCGCAGGGATATAGATGAATACGTACCGTTTATCATGAGGTGATTGCTATTGGATATTCTGGTAACATATGATGTGGAAACACTAGAGTCAAGTGGTCAAAAGCGATTACGAAAAGTAGCAACTATTTGTCAAAATTATGGGCAACGTGTGCAGAAATCTGTTTTTGAGTGCAGTGTTAATCAGGCACAATTGGAAGAGATGGAACACCAACTGCTACGTGTTATTGATTTAGAAAAAGATAGTCTGCGAATATATACACTGTATGGTCAACGGTCTAAAGCAGTTCGATCCTATGGAAAAGATCATTATATTGACTATAATGATCCGATTATTTTATGAGAGTGGAACGTATAAAACATGTGTAGCAGTATAAATAACGGTGCGCGAACATAAAGCAATGGTAAAAAAGCAGGGGAGATCGCGATGAATAGAAAGATGTTTAGTAAAGCGAAAAGTCAAAAATTCATCAGGGACTATCTTAGTCATAATGTAGCTCAAACACAGCAGTTCGCGTTTTTGTACTTTCAAATCCGCTTCACACAAGGAGTTTAAGCACGGGCGGTTGCACCCAGCATAAAAGCTGGGTGAGGATTGAAACCGATAGCGGCAAGACAATACCATACATTTCTGTCTGGTTGCACCCAGCATAAAAGCTGGGTGAGGATTGAAACAAAAAAGTCAGCCACATCACAACCGAGTGCTTTGGCGTTGCACCCAGCATAAAAGCTGGGTGAGGATTGAAACAATTGACGACATTAAAGTGAATGGATTAGATGCTATTGTTGCACCCAGCATAAAAGCTGGGTGAGGATTGAAACTTTGTTGTAGTAGTCATCGCGATAGAGCAGTAAGTTGCACCCAGCATAAAAGCTGGGTGAGGATTGAAACGTATTAACCCCGACGCATCATTTGCACATGAATGTTGCACCCAGCATAAAAGCTGGGTGAGGATTGAAACAAAAAAGTCAGCCACATCACAACCGAGTGCTTTGGCGTTGCACCCAGCATAAAAGCTGGGTGAGGATTGAAACACAAAAGCAAGCGCAAAACGAGCAGTTACAATTGGTTGCACCCAGCATAAAAGCTGGGTGAGGATTGAAACTCAACGCACATGTGCGTGCTATGTTGCGTGATGATTCGTTGCACCCAGCATAAAAGCTGGGTGAGGATTGAAACAGTTCCTCAATCGTCACGTTACCATCTTTCGCTGCAAGTTGCACCCAGCATAAAAGCTGGGTGAGGATTGAAACATACAACGCTTTGCAAATTGCATCTAGTCGATCAAAGTTGCACCCAGCATAAAAGCTGGGTGAGGATTGAAACAAGTATCACGACTTGTTGTATTTCCTTGAAGTCGACAACGTTGCACCCAGCATAAAAGCTGGGTGAGGATTGAAACAACTATCGCAACTATGGATACATTGCTGGACAAGGGGAGTTGCACCCAGCATAAAAGCTGGGTGAGGATTGAAACACGACATTCGTCATACGCACGCAACCTTATTATTGTTGCACCCAGCATAAAAGCTGGGTGAGGATTGAAACATAATGGAGTGGGCGCGTTTGAGAACGTAGAACTTGCGTTGCACCCAGCATAAAAGCTGGGTGAGGATTGAAACAACACCACGGTTGCTACCGCCACTTTTCCTGCTTTAGTTGCACCCAGCACAAAAGCTCGGTGAGGATTGAAACAATAATATATGATTGTATGATAATGGAAAAAAGGTGTCCGGAACAGCTAATGGGACACCTTTTTATTTTTATTCTCTTTCAAACGTCCTTCGCGTTTGGCTGCTTCACGCAGTAAAAACTCGATATGGGCATTTACGCTTCGAAATTCATCTTGCGCCCAGCGTTCGATGATTTCGTACAATTTTGGATCAATTCGGAGTGGAAAATTTTTTTTCTTTGTCATTTTATGTTCACCGTTAGTATAGCGTTCCAGCATTGATGACTGGTTGTGCTCCGCGGTCAGAAATGATCGCTACCATCAAATTATTAACCATATTTGCCTTTCTTTCTTCATCTAATTGTAAATGAGCCTCTTTGTCAAGTTGTTCAATAGCCATTTTTGCCATTGAAACAGCCCCTTCGACAATTTTTTTCCTTGCCGCTAAAATGGCGGCAGCTTGTTGGCGTTGTAACATAGCGCTTGCAATTTCAGTCGAGTACGCTAAATGTGTTAAACGCGCTTCAATAACTTCAACACCTGCAACATTCAATCGGTCTTGTAGCTCTTTTGCTAATACTTCTGAGACAATATCAGCGTTTCCGCGTAGTGAAATGTCTTCGTTTTCAAATGTGTCATATGGATATTTTGTTGCAACGTGACGAATGGCTGTTTCACTCTGAATTTCAACAAATTGCTCGTAGTTATCTACATCAAATGTTGCTTTGGCTGAATCGATCACTTTGAAAACAACGACAGCTGCAATTTCGATTGGATTTCCTTCGACGTCATTCACCTTTAGTTTTGCGCTATTAAAGTTGCGAACACGTAATGAAACCGTTTTGCGAACGCTGAGGGGAACAGTTAAAAATAAACCGCTATCGCGAATAGTTCCGATATATTTCCCGAAAAAGATGACGACTTTTGCTTGATTAGGTTGAACCATTGTCATCCCTGTTGATAATAGGAAAGCGAGAAAAACAAACGAAATCGGAAGAACAAGTTCCATCTCCATGAAAAATCGCCAAACAGCCCCTGCAAGTAACGCGATAATGAAAAATAAAGCGAGAAAACCATTTACATACCATGCTTTTGTTTCTTTCACGTTTTTCCCTCCTAACATCATAAAGATATTTTTATGATATCATATTTTCTATTATATGTAAATTTATTTTAGTTGACTAATCAGTCAAAATTCTATATAATGGAATTGACTTGTTAGTCAATAAATGAGTGATGCCGGGGAGGCGGAATAATGGGCATTGTTGATGTTAAACAGTTAACGAAAATGTATAAAAACAATCGAGGAATTGAACGAGTCACATTTTCAATTGAGGAAGGGGAAATTTTTGGGTTTATCGGGCCGAATGGGGCAGGAAAAAGCACAACGATTCGCACATTATTAAATTTTATTTATCCAACAAGCGGTAGTGCTACAATTTTCGGAAAAGATATTGTGAAAGATGCAAAAAAAATTCGGAGACATGTCGGCTATTTACCTTCTGAAGTGCATTACTATGATGATATGAAAGTAATCGACTTATTGACGTATTCGGCATCGTTTTACAAAGTGTCGGATCGACGATTGAAACAGTTAGCTGCACGACTTGATTTAGATATTTATAAAAAAATTGAAGATTTATCATTTGGAAATCGAAAAAAAGTCGGTATCGTTCAGGCGCTTTTACACGAGCCGAAATTGTTAATTTTAGATGAACCAACCGGTGGATTAGATCCGCTCATGCAGCATACATTTTTTGAACTACTTTTGGAAGAACGGAAAAAAGGAGTGACGATTTTCTTCTCCTCGCACATTCTTTCCGAAGTACAAAAACTTTGCGATCGTGTAGCGATTATTAAAGAAGGGAAATTAATTCAAGTGGAAACGATTGAACATTTAACGAAAAACCATTTGAAACATGTGACGATCGTGTTTGAAGAAGGGCAATATACTTCATTTGATTTAGCAGGTGTTGTAAAAAAAGAAATGAACGGCAATGAAATGACGATGCTATATAAAGGAGATATGAATGAACTGATCGCCCTATTGTACAGCTTGCGCATAAAAGATGTGTCGATTAGCGAGCCATCTTTAGAAGATGTGTTTATGCACTATTACGAAAAGTGAGGGATGGACGATGTTTAAACGTGAATGGAAGAGAAATGCAAAATCTTTAATGATTTGGAGTATCGTACTTGGTGGTCTTGTGTTTTTGACATTAAGCATTTTCCCACAGTTTGCGGAGCAGCAAAAAGAAGTAACAAAACTTCTTCAATCATTGCCGCCAGCGATGATTAAGGCGTTTGGGATGGATCAACTAAGCATTGGCGATTTAACAGGGTATTACGGTGTTCGGGTATATATGATGACAACGTTACTTGGTAGCGTTTATGCAACGATGTTAGCTGCCAACATCGTTGCAAAAGAGGAAAACGATAAAACGATTGAATTTTTACTTGCTAAACCAGTAACGAGAGGAGAAATTTTAACGAATAAGTGGCTTGTTGTGGTGGTGAATATTCTTATTTTAAATGTGGTTTCTTTGCTTGTTAGTTTGATTGGTTTTCAAATGGCTAGAGAATACGATGTTTCATTAAAAGCGATTTATTTATTGACGTTGGCAACTGTATTCCTTCACTTTACGTTTGCGTCCATAGCATTTTTATTATCAACGATGATGCGTAAAACGAGAAATGCATCATCGTTTGCCCTTGGGCTTGTCTTTGTTACTTATTTTATGAATATGATGTCAAGTATTTCTGAAGATTTATCGTTCTTAAAATACGTGAGTCCGTTTAAATATGTTGATGCAGCACCGATTATTTATGATTTACAAATAGATCCATTGTATGCAAGTTTAATGATGGCGATCATTCTTTCAAGTATTGTTGCAGCATACGTAATTTATCAAAAGAAAGATATTGTCGTGTGAGGGGGATTTGATTGTACGAAGCGTTTGAAAGGCAACCGGAAGAAAAAAAGAAACTCATTATTCAAACCGTGATCGAAGAGTTTGTACAAAACGGATACGACAATGCATCAACGGATGTGATGACGAGTCGCGCTGGCATTTCAAAGGGATTGTTATTTCATTATTTTAAAAGCAAAAAAAATTTATATTTATATGTTGTTCATTATGCAAAACAGTTGTTGACCGAAAAGACGATGGAAGCAGTAAACGAAATAAGATGTAGTGACTTTTTTGAGCGAATAAAGCAAATTGTGCTTACTAAACAACAAATATTTATGACATATCCGCATGAAACACAACTAGTCATCGATGCAGTGGCTAATCCACCAAAAGTGGTAAAAAAAGAAATGGAACAACTGCTTGCGGAACATTACGAAACATATGCTGAAGATTTTCAATTGCAACATATTTTTTTAAAAGATCTTCTGCAGAAAGAAACGTTACGTGATGATGTATGTGCTGAAACTGTCGTGCGCATGACGATGTTGATCGTTGAACAATTATCGAATAAGTACATGCAATTGTATAAAAATAAAAAATATAATCCAATTCAACACGGGAATTTGCTTGTGCAAGAGTTAGAGGAATATGTGAATATTATAAAATATGGGATTTACAAGTGAGGCGGGGATCTTCCCGCCTTTATTCATTGCAAGAAAATTATTGAAATTTTCTGTTTTTATGTGGTATGATATTTTCGAGAAATTTGAAACTGTGTTTCGTAATACGCAACAAAAAAGGGGAAGGGGAATGATGATGGGAGAATATGTACAAGTTGGGCGTTTGCAAGTAGCAAGCATCTTTTATGATTTTATGACAAATGAAGTATTACCAAATAGCGGGGTAGATGCAGGCAAGTTTTGGAGCGATTTTGAGCAGCTGATTGAAGAATTGACACCGAAAAATAAAGCGTTGCTTGCGAAGCGTGATGAGTTGCAAGAAAAAATAAATGAGTGGCATAAGCAACATCGTGGGCAGTTCGATTTTGAACAATATCAATCGTTTTTACAAGAAATCGGATATTTAGAGCCGGAAGTTGATGACTTTGAAATTACAACAGAAAATGTAGATGATGAAATTGCTAAGCAAGCCGGTCCACAGCTCGTTGTTCCAATTACAAACGCACGTTATGCTCTCAATGCAGCCAATGCTCGTTGGGGAAGTTTGTACGATGCGCTATATGGGACAGATGTGATTAGTGAAGAAGGTGGTGCACAGCGAGGAAAAGGATACAATCCAGTACGCGGGGAGAAAGTGATTGCTTACGTCCGTGCCTTTTTAGATGAAGCGGTACCGCTTCGTGAATATTCGCATAAAGATGCCGTTCAATATGCTGTTGTAAACGGGACATTAACTGTCACAGTAAAAGATGGACAAACGACAACATTACAAGATGGTGAGAAATTTGTCGGGTATCAAGGCTCACCAGAGCAACCATCTGCCGTTTTGTTAAAAAATAACGGTCTGCATATTGAAATACAAATTGATCGGACTCATCCGATTGGGCAGACAGATGCAGCTGGGATTAAAGATGTTTATTTAGAGTCAGCTTTAACAACGATTATGGATTGCGAAGATTCCGTTGCAGCGGTGGACGCAGAAGATAAAGTGCTTGTTTATCGCAATTTGCTCGGCTTAGTTCGTGGGGATTTAACAGCGAATTTTACAAAAGGGAATAAAATAGTGACTCGTGCCCTTCAACCGGATCGCGTGTATACGACACCAAATGGCGAAACGCTCACATTGCCAGGTCGTTCACTCATGTTTGTGCGAAACGTTGGGCATTTAATGACAAACAGTACGATTTTGCTTGAAAATGGGGAAGAAGTGTATGAGGGCATTTTAGATGCCGTTGTGACGACTTTAATTATGAAACATTCGCTTCTCGGTAACGGAAAATACGTGAACTCAAGAAAAGGTTCCATTTACATCGTAAAGCCGAAAATGCACGGTTCAGAAGAAGTAGCATTTGCGAACGAATTGTTTGATCGTGTGGAAGACATGCTCGGTCTTGAACGCAATACAATTAAAATTGGCGTGATGGATGAAGAGCGTCGGACAACGTTGAATTTAAAAAATTGCATTTATCAAGTAAGAGATCGAATTGTTTTCATTAACACAGGCTTTTTAGATCGTACAGGCGACGAAATCCATACGTCAATGGAAGCAGGTCCGATGATTCGGAAAAACGAAATGAAGTCGGCCACATGGTTACAAAGCTACGAAAAATCGAACGTCGCGATTGGGTTAGCGACAGGTTTTCAAGGAAGAGCTCAAATTGGCAAAGGAATGTGGGCGATGCCTGATATGATGGCGGAGATGCTAAAGCAAAAAATTGCTCATCCGCAAGCTGGGGCAAACACAGCGTGGGTGCCGTCACCGACTGCAGCAACTTTACATGCGCTCCATTATCATAAAGTTGACGTATTTGCGGTGCAAGATGGGTTGAAGAAACATGTGAAAAACTATCGTGACGACATATTACAAATTCCTGTCGCAATCCATCCAACGTGGACGCCTGAGGAAATTCAACAGGAACTAGATAACAATGCCCAAAGTATTCTTGGCTACGTTGTTCGTTGGATTGACCAAGGTGTTGGTTGTTCAAAGGTTCCTGATATTCATAATGTTGGTTTAATGGAAGATCGAGCAACGTTACGTATTTCGAGCCAACATATTGCGAACTGGTTGCATCATGGAATTTGCACAAAAGAACAAGTACTGGAAACATTGAAGCGAATGGCCAAAGTGGTAGATGAACAAAATGCTGATGATCCATTGTATCGACCGATGTCAGCTGACTATGATCAATCCGTTGCTTTTCAAGCGGCGTGCGATCTCGTGTTCAAAGGATATGAACAGCCGAACGGCTACACAGAACCGATTTTGCATCGCCGCCGTTTAGAAGCAAAAGCGAAATTTGCGCATGTAAAACAATAATGTGATGAGGGCATTCCATGTGAATGCCCTCGTTATGTGCTAAAGGTGGGAAGCAGCATGGAAAAAGATTCGTTTGTGAAATCAGTGAGTAGAGCGTTGCAAATCATGGATATTTTAAGTAATGAACGTCATGGAATGGGTGTAACCGAAATCGCAAAACAAGTAGGTATTCATAAAAGCTCGGTGTACCGGTTGTTGTCGACGCTCGTTGAGTATGGGTATGTCGAACAAGACGAAGAAACAGAGCGCTATAAACTTGGCTACAAGCTACTAGAGATGAGCTCAAAGTTGTTAGAATCGATCGATTTACGAAAAGAAGCGAAACTGTATTTGCGTAAGCTGGAAAAATTGACAAATGAAGTCGTACATCTTGTCGTGTACGACCAAGGAGAAGTCATTTATATTGAAAAGTTAGATGGAAATGAAACGTTGCGCATGCATTCGAAAGTTGGAAAGCGAGCACCGATGCATTGTACGGCTGTTGGAAAAGCGATTTTAGCACATTTGCCTAAGCATGTTGTTGCAGATATTTTAGATCGAAAAGGATTGCCGCCACATACTGATTATACGATTACAGATCGTCAAATGCTGTTTCAAGAGCTAGAACGTGTTCGGCAACGCGGTTATGCGCTCGACTTAGAAGAAAACGAATACGGTATACGATGTGTCGCTGTTCCGATTTTTGATCATACGAAACAAGTCATTGCCGCAGTAAGTGTTTCTGGACCGACCATTCGCATGACAAATGAGCGGATTGAACAACTTCACGCACAAATGAGAAAGATAGGTCAACAAATTTCAGAGCGACTTGGATATCGATGAATGATGTATACGTTTGGCCTCTAGTCATAGTATAATGATAAAAAGGAT
The DNA here is from genome assembly GCF_011006755.1 of Anoxybacillus sp. MB8. NCBI lineage: Bacteria > Bacillati > Bacillota > Bacilli > Caryophanales > Anoxybacillaceae > Anoxybacillus > Anoxybacillus sp. MB8. The sequence goes on along the minus strand of NZ_RXXX01000004.1, from coordinate 109,303 downwards.
GTTTAAGGAGGCCACTTTATGGCACAACGTGTTGTGAAAACAACATATTTGTTAGGACTTTTGTTTTTGGTCGCAGCGCTCGTTTATTTTTTTGCTTCTAATTGGCCTGAACTTGGGCGCTTAATGAAAGTCGGGATTGGTGCTGGGTTTATGATTTTGTTTTATGGCATGAGCGCCACGGTTTTTCGCCATCATTTTTTAAGTAAATGGTTGCTTATTTTTGGGGCGATAACATTTGGGATTTGTATCGCATTAATTGGTCAAGTATATAACTCGCATGCGGATAGCTTTTTATTGTTTTTCATTTGGTTTATTCCGACTGCTATGTTTGCCATGTTTACTCGCATTTCGTTTCTCTCTATATTCAGTTTCGGACTGCTACAGCTTACATGTTGGTTTTACTATTTTCCGTCTTCGTATCAAATTGAACGTGGAGAATGGCCATCGTTTTTTATTTTATTGCTTTTTGCCGTAATTAACGGAATCATTTCATTTCTTGGACGTCCATCAATTGTTTCTGTTCTGGCTTATATGGCGATGCACAGTTGGCTATTTGTCATCTTTATACAAAGGATTTTCACAGACCAGTTTCATTTTTGGCCATACGTATATGCTTTTATCTTCGTGTTGTTTTTAATATATGTAAGAAAACAACCGTATTTTATATGTACTGTGCTGTTTACAGGTATGTTTGGGGTTGTGCAATATTTTCGCTTTGTTGAGCGACATGTTGGTGGCAATTGGTATATATTTGGGCTTGTGTTGGCAGCCATTATCGTTTATATAGGCATTTATGCGCTTCGTTGGATGAAAAAGCGAAGCAACGGAAAAGTAGAGAAAATATTTTTTGTTGCTTTTCAAGTGATTGTCACAGGGGTGGCTTCCATCATTGTAGTTGGAAGTATATTGCAATTATTATCGTTTTGGTTTAATGTGTTTTCTCCTTATTGGTTATTTAGTATATCTGTTTTTTTATTTGTTGTTCCGGGATTGTTATGGAAAAGATGGAACGATGTTGTTCGTTACACATTGCTTACGATTGGATATATCCTCGGTGCATTTAGCGTAACAGAGGTCTCCTTTATCGTAATCACTGTATATATCGCTGTATTATTTATTGTTTCATGGCGAATGTCGGCGGGTGTACGAACGATGACGAATATGGCAGTTTCGCTTTATTTCGCCATGATGATGCTTGATGAGTGGAGCGACATTCGTTTTACGTTATTTACTGTATTTGTTTTTTACGGCATCATTTATTGGATGACAAAACATACGTATGAGCGACTCGTTTTCCTCGTTTTTTCATTCGCTACGCTTCTTTTATTGACGAGTGCTGATTTAGTTGTGGTGGATTGGGCGTATGTTGTATGGAATATACTGTTTCTTGGTTTTGTTGCCCTTGTTCTCTTTTTTCGTACGAATGAAAAAGAACAGTCGATTGCTTGGTTATATATCTTTTTGTTTTTAACGTTAAAGTATTATGAATGGGTATGGAGTTTATTGCATAAATCCGTGACATTAGCCATTGTTGGAGTATGTTTATTGATCGTTGCTTCGGTCGTACAAAAAAGAAAGTCGATTTCATTATCTTTCCATAAGCAAAAATGGTTACCGCTTTTCGTCATCATCATGTTGCAAGTTGCTTTTATCACTTATGTCACGTTTGATAAAGAGCAACATCTTCAATATGGTCAACGAATAAAACTGCAACTTGAACCAGTCGATCCACGTTCTCTCATTCAAGGAGATTATGTTCGTCTTCAATACGAAATTTCAACAATTGAGGGAATGAATGAGTGGGGAAAAGCCCAAGTCATTTTACGGAAAGATGAAACAGGCGTTCATCGATTTGTTGGTGTTTATTCATTAAATGGGAAGCCACGAAATTCGACGATGTATCGAGAAGGCGATGTGTTAGTAAACGGACATATATATGGAAATACAATCATTTATGGAATTGAAACGTATTTTGTTCCAGAAAAAACAGGAGGAGAGATCCAACGCCATGCTCGCTTTGCCTATGTACGTGTAAGTAAGACAGGAGATGCGTTATTAGAAAAAGTGTCTGAACGGTAAGATAGGAAACCGCCGCCTCGTATGGAGACGGCGGTTTTTTTATGATGTTGCTTAGCTTCAAATGACATTTCCTTTTACAATGGTAAAGGAGACTTTACTTTCCAATAAACATTTGTGTCCAATAGTTTCCGTTTCCGTCAAATCCAACACCGATATGGGTAAAGTTTCGATTTAAAATGTTCGCGCGGTGTCCGGCACTATTCATCCACGCATTCACTACTTCTTGAGGTGTTCGCTGCCCTTTCGCGATGTTTTCCCCAGCTGTTCGATAAGAAACGCCAAAATCGCGCATCATATCAAAAGGAGAACCGTATGTTGGGCTTGTATGCGAGAAATAATTCTTTTTTCGCATATCTTCCGATTTTTTCTGAGCGACCGAGCTGAGCTGCGCATCAGCACGTAAAGCTGGAAGCCCTGCACGAGCACGTTCTCTGTTTGTCAAATCGATGACTTGTTGTGCATATTGACTAATACTTGTTGTCGGTGTTGTTTGTCTTGGTTGCTGCTGAGTCGGTTGTTGTGTTTGTCTGTTCGGTTGTGTCGGCGTCACCTGATTTGGACGTTGATACACATTTGGTGACGGCGTGTAAGGTCTTGGTTGCACATACATTCTTTGTTGTTCCGTTAACGATCGTTCAATTTGTGTGCGTAAATTGGCTGCGTCTTTCGGATCGATCGGAACAAATTTATAGCGAGCTTCTTGAATCAATATCGCTTTTGTATGAGGATATTGATCGCTTGATAGCGTCGTATGCAAAGCAGAAATGTTTGAACGGTTGTTCATATCCATTGCGTTGTTACAGCCAACAATGGCCAGTAAACTTAAGGCGGCAATAGATTTCGTTAGTTTCTTTATCATTTGTGCATCCCTCCTTGGCATTTCAATCGTTATGCATCATTAGTTTTTGCTGTTATGAAGCAAACTAATGATGGGAATGGTTGAGAAATGTTTTTTCCTCTTTTTGTTTTTAAAAAATGACAAGATTGTGACAGACAAAATGATATTTACTTTACATTGAATGTGACCTGTAAGCGCTTTAATATGAAGCTATAGCAAGACCAAATAAAAAAGAGGAGGAAGAAACATGGAAAATCAAACAGGTTTTCGTGTAAAAGTGCAACGATTTGGCAGTTATTTAAGTGGAATGATTATGCCAAACATCGGAGCATTTATTGCGTGGGGAATTATTACTGCATTATTTATCCCGACAGGTTGGTTGCCAAACGAATCATTCGCTAAATTAGTTGGCCCAATGATTACGTATTTATTGCCATTATTAATTGGTTATACAGGCGGAAAAATGATTTATGACGTGCGTGGTGGTGTCGTCGGTGCAACCGCAACCATGGGAGTTATTGTCGGTTCAGACATTCCGATGTTTTTAGGTGCCATGATCATGGGGCCGCTTGGCGGATATGCCATTAAACAGTTTGACAAACTTGTTCATGGGAAAGTGAAACAAGGTTTTGAAATGTTAGTAAATAACTTTTCGGCAGGTATTATTGGTGGGTTACTCACATTAGTCGCTTTCAAAGGAATTGGTCCAGTTGTTTTAGGATTAAACAAAACATTAGCAGCAGGCGTAGAAGCAATTGTTAACGCGAAATTGTTACCTTTAGCAAACATCTTTATTGAACCAGCAAAAGTATTATTTTTAAACAATGCCATTAACCATGGTATTTTAAGCCCGCTTGGTATTGAGCAAGCAGCAAAAACAGGAAAATCTATTTTATTCTTGCTTGAAACAAACCCTGGTCCGGGTCTTGGTATTTTACTTGCTTATTGGTTATTCGGAAAAGGGATGGCAAAACAATCGGCGCCAGGTGCGGTGATCATCCATTTTCTCGGAGGAATTCACGAAATTTACTTCCCTTACATTTTAATGCGCCCAGTACTCATCTTAGCTGCAATTGCTGGTGGTGTGAGCGGGGTGTTTACATTCACATTATTTAATGCAGGTCTTGTTGCAGTTCCATCGCCAGGAAGTATTTTTGCACTACTTGCTATGACGCCGCGCGGTCATTACTTAGGAGTTCTTGCTGGGGTAATCGTTGCTGCTACCGTTTCTTTCTTAGTGGCATCCTTCTTCTTAAAAACATCAAAACAAGAAGAAGGCGATTTAGAACAAGCGACAGAACAAATGCAACAATTAAAAGGAAAGAAAAGCAGCGTGGCTTCAGCTTTAAGCACTGCAGCGCCAAAACAAGTGAAAAAAATTGTTTTTGCTTGTGATGCAGGAATGGGATCAAGTGCGATGGGTGCTTCCATTATGAGAAACAAAGTGCAAAAAGCTGGACTTGATATTGAAGTAACAAATACAGCGATTAATCAATTGCCAGCGGATGCAGATGTGGTTATTACTCATCAAAATTTAACAGATCGTGCGAAAGAAAAATTACCAAATGCATACCACGTATCTGTTGAAAACTTCTTAAATAGTCCAAAATATGATGAATTAATCGAGATGTTAAAAAAAGGTGAATAACGAATAAACAAGCAAAAAGGTAAGTGAACAGCTTACCTTTTTGCTTCTTCCATTTAAAAAATGTCAACATGTAAAATGACGAAAAAGCGCTTTCTATTTGTTGTGATTAGAGAAAAGTGACGGTAAAATTTTTCTTGAAAAGCAAACATGTTTTTAAAAAATGTCAACAATCGTTGCTAGATGGGAGGTGAGTGTGTGTATATATCAGCGAGAGAAAGAAAAATATTAGATCTTTTATTAGCGAACCCAAAAGGAATTACAGTAGGAGATGTCGCGAAGCAATTAGATGTAAGCGAACGAACGGTTCACCGTGATTTAAAAGGTGTTGAACAAGTTGTTGAATCATATGATTTACAACTCATAAAAAAAGCAGGTGTTGGTATTCAAATTGTCGGAGAAGAAGAAAAAAAGCGCCAGCTACAAATGCATGTATTTCGTTTATCACATACGGAATATACACCTGAAGAGCGGCAAACGATGATTTTAATTGCTTTATTAGAATCAGGAGAACCGGTGAAGTTAGTCTCTCTTGCGAATGATTTAAACGTAACAGTCGCCACGATCAGCAACGATTTAGACAAGATGGAAGAAAAGGTAGAAAAACACGGCCTTTCCCTCATTCGTAAAAGGGGATATGGAGTCGAAATATGTGGCTCCGAAGCTGCAAAACGTAAAATGATGAGCGAACTGTTATTTGATCATTTTGACGAGTCACAATTTCTCTCTTTAATGAAAGAGTCTATTCAAAAAAAGTCGACAGATTTAGTAAATACGGTGACAGAGAAGTTGCTTGGGCTTGTTGATAAAGAAAAATTGTTTATGATCGAACAACAAATTGAAGCAATGAAAGAAAATCTTCCGTTTACGATTGCCGATAGTTCATATATCGCTCTCGTTATTCATCTGGCGTTAGCCATCGAACGCATTGTGCAAGGAGAGGCTATCCATTTTGATGCCCAACATTTGCAAGCCATTCGTGCAACGAAAGAATATGAAACAGCAGAAAAAATCGCAAAAAAATTAGAAGAAGTTTTTCATGTTGTGATTCCCGAAGAAGAAATTGGTTACATCACGATGCATTTAATGGGTGCAAAGTTAAGAACTCGGCGCGGCTATATGTTAGAAGAGGCGAGTTTAGCAATCGCGATGAAAGCACAAGAGCTCATTCGTTTTGTGAGCGATAAAATAGGGATTGATTTAACGGACGACTACCCGTTGTACGAAGATTTAATCGTCCATTTAAAACCAGCTTTATATCGTATACAGCATCATATGGGCATTACTAATCCGTTGCTTCATAAAATTATGCAAGACTATAGCGAATTGTTTTATATTGTGCAACAAGGTGTACAACATGTATTTTCGGATATAACGGTGCCGAAAGAAGAAGTTGGTTACTTAGTTCTTCATTTTGCATCAGCGTTATTGCGCGAAAAGAAAGGGTTGCGTGCGCTCGTTATTTGTTCAAGCGGAATTGGGACGGCAAAAATATTAGCTACACGTCTCAAACAAGAAATTCCAGATATTTCTCATATTGAACAAAAGTCGTTTTTTGACGTTCGACATATGGATGTGCACGAATACGATTTGATCGTATCAACGATTCCACTTCATACGTCGCAACCATATTTTCTTGTGAATCCGATGTTGCCGGAAGAGGAAGTTGTTGCAATTCGACAATTTCTAAAAACGAAAACGTTTTCTATGCGTTTTCGAAAAACGAACCCATCGAAAAAAGGAATTGAAAAAATCCGTTCGATTCACGTAGTAAGCGAGACAATCGTTCAACTGTTAAACAGTTTTTCGTTGCTCGAATTATCGTCTCATTCCATGAATGATGCGTTAATGTACGCTTGCACACATCTTGAACGACACGGAGCCATTCGAACGAAAGAGATCGTCGTGAAGGAGTTGTTGCGACGAGAACAAATCGGTGGATTAGGAATCCCGAATACTACTTTAGCGTTGTATCATACGCGAAGCGAGGCTGTTTTGCGACCATCTTTTACGATGTATACACTAACACAACCAAAAACGATCGTCGGTATGGATCAGCAACCGATGCAAGTGAATCGTCTTTTGTTGTTGCTTGCACCTCAAGATGCGCAAGACGATATGTTGCAAGTGCTTAGTCATGTCAGTTCGCTCATTATTAAAGACGAAGAAAGTATAGAGTTATTTTCAAAAGGTAATAAAGAACAAATTTATGCATTTTTAAGCACACAATTAGAAAAATTTTTTTACGAACAACTTCAACATCATAAGGAGTGAATCACAGTGGCAGTGTTAGCAAAAGAAAATATTGTACTAGGTGCAGATGTAAAAACGAAAGAACAAGCGATTCAATTAGCAGGACGTATTTTAGTTGAACGAGGGTACGTAGAGGAGTCTTATATCGACAAAATGTTTGAGAGAGAAGCATTAACTTCAACATATATGGGGAATTTTGTAGCGATTCCGCACGGTACGGAAGAAGCAAAAAAACTTGTGAAACAAGCAGGTTTATCCATTGTTCAAGTGCCGAACGGCGTTGATTTTGGAGGAGGAAATATCGTCAAAGTTTTAATCGGTATTGCAGGTAAAGATAATGAGCATTTAGAAATTCTTTCGAAAGTTGCGATTGTATGTTCAGAAGAAGAAAACATTCAAAAAATGATTGAAGCAACGACTGAAGATGAGATTTTAGCACTATTAAATGAGGTGGAATAATATGTTAGCTGTCCATTTTGGAGCAGGAAATATAGGAAGAGGATTTATCGGAAGTTTATTATCTCAGTCAGGGTACGATGTTGTGTTTGTTGATGTAAACGATAAAGTTGTACAAGCGCTTCAACAAAGAGGGCAATATGAAGTGATCATCGCGGGAGAGACGACAGAAACACAAGTTGTTCGCCATGTATCAGCATTGCATAGTCAACATCAAAGAAATGAAATTATCGATCAAATTGCGCGTGCTGACTTAGTGACAACAGCTGTTGGACCAAATGTGTTACCGTTTATTTCACAGACAATTGCAGAAGGATTGCAAAAAAGAATAACGGTATGTTCTCAGCCTGTACATGTTATTGCTTGTGAAAACATGATTGGTGGTAGTGAGCATTTAAAGAAATATGTATGGGAACATTTATCAGAACAAGAACAAACATCTTTAAAAGATAAATGTGCATTTTTAAACTGTGCAGTCGATCGTATCGTCCCAAATCAAAGTCACGACGATCCGTTAACCGTTGTCGTTGAGCCGTTTTTTGAATGGGTCATTGAAACGAAAGAAGTGATTGGAGATATTCCACACATAATCGGAGCCCATTTTGTTGATGATTTACAACCATACATCGAAAGAAAATTGTTTACTGTGAATACTGGCCATGCGATCGTTGCTTATTTAGGATATCGTAAAAAATATGAGACGATCCATCAAGCGATGGCAGACGGTGATATTTTATCGGATGTGACAAACGCTTTACGTGAATCAGGGCGAGTACTTGTTCATCAATACGGTTGGAATGAAGCTGAACATCAAGCGTATATTGAAAAAATTGTTCAACGATTTGTCAATCCTTCCATGACAGATGAAGTAACACGAGTAGCTCGTTCGCCAATTCGTAAACTCGGACCAAACGATCGGCTCATTCGCCCAGCGATGAAATATTATGAATGCTTTGGAGAAGTTCCTACATCTTTAGCCAAAGGAATCGCAGCATTGTTGTTATTTGATTATGAAGGGGATGCAGAAGCAGTACAACTTCAACAAACGATAAAAGAAAGCGGAGTAGAAGGAGCACTTGAAACGTACGCGAAGCTCCCGTCTGATCATCCACTTGCGGTAGAAATCAAAAAACAAATGCTTTATATGTAGGGGGCCATCTTTATAGATGGCTCTTTTTACTTGGACTTCTTTTTCAAAAGAGTGCGAATGATTTCGGCAATCACTCCGATAACAACGCCAAACAATGAAATAGTGAGAAAAGAAATGATGCTTGTTATATCGCTCCAGCCATCGTGCAAATTCGTAACGGAAATGAACAAGACATAGCTCATTCCTATGAGGAAAAAAGCAAAGGAGATAGTAATGAACGTCGTTTTACCAAAAAAACCACCTATTCCGATGATGGATGATAAAATGAAGGATATGATCGCAAAACCAACGAGTTGCTTAAAGTCCATATCCACGTTAAGCAATAAACGAGATACGATCAGCGTACAAAGAAAGAGAAAAAACAAAAAAATGCTAATCACATACCATTGTTTTGATCGACTTTTAGGAAGTTTAAACATCGTTGTCACCCCTTGATTATTTTCTTTATTATATCGTACCGTGAATTGGGCTGAACAGAAAAATGAAGAAAATTGTCTTGTTGCTTATTGTTTTGTTTTAAAATAGAATAATAGAGTCAATTTTACGTCATAGGTGAATGTAATGAAACGATTATTTGCGATATATGTGACGCTCATCTCGTTGCTTGGATGTGCATTATTTTTATATACATGGCCGTTTTCAGACGTGAACGTACAAAACGAATGGTTTTTGTTATTGTTGTTTGCTGGGGCTGCCGTTTTGCTTAGTAGATATACGATCTATTTGCCGCCAAATGGAAATGCTTTTACGTTAGAGTCTTCTGTTTACCTTGCTTTGCTTTTTACTCATGGGTTGCACTTTTCTTTAATCATACTTTTAATAAGTAGTTTTGTGATGTACTTTTGGTATCCACGAAAAACGTCATGGTTTAACCATGTATTTAATTTTTCTGTTTATACAATGATGATTTGTGGGAGTTATTATGCTTATATCGTTTTTGGGGGCGTTGTCGGGAAAGTTTCTATTTACTATTTTGGAGCCTATATCGCTTCCTTCGCTGCTTTTTTTGTTTTAAACGTATTACTTATGACCATATATTTTTCATTGCGCTCATCTACTGAGTTTCGTTTGATTTTGTTAAATACTATAAAAGAATTAATATATATTTATATGGTAGAATTGACAGCCTCACTTATCTTGGCCATTCTTTTCGTTTTTGATACTATATTCGGTTTGCTTTTATATATGTTTATTATGCTGCTACTTTCAGCAGTTTTTAGGCAATACTCTCATTTGTACGAGAGATTGGCAGACGATAAGGCGTACATTGAAAAATTACTTAACTCTTTACCGATTGGAATTATCACAATGGATGAAACTCGTTCAGATTATTTTATTAACAAATCAGCTATGTTATTACTATGCTTGGATCAAAGAAAAATAAAGGAGAAAATTAGAGAAGGATCGGAAGAAAACAGTTTGTTTTGGAATCTACTTACATCTCAAGATTCTTTTCAACAAGTAAAAATATCATACGACTCAGATGAGGGAGAGAGGGAATTTTTGGTCTCTAAAACAGATTTAATTATTCCACATAAAGAGCCAATTGGACGTATTATTTTCTTTCTCGATGTTACTGAAGCTGAGAAAATTTCTAGACGAATACATCAATCGGAAAAGTTGGCGTTAATGGGGGAAATGGCGGCAAAGGCAGCGCATGAAATTCGCAATCCGCTTGCGGTTATTCACGGTTTTTTAGCGTTTATGAACGAAAATTTACATGAACGCGATCGCGAACAATATCATATTCCCCTCTTATTAAAAGAAATTGATCGCATCAATGCCATTGTTGAAGATATGCTTCTGATCGCCAAACCGAGTGCCCCAGTGATGAAAGAGGCGTACATCGAAACGATCGTTCAAGATGTTCTTTCTCTCTTTCAACAAACGTTAGAGGCAAAACGTATACGCGTGCACGTGCGCCTTGATCACGTGCCGTTACAGCTTGATTCGAAACAAATGATGCAAGTGTTATACAATTTGCTTCACAACAGCATCGAAGCGATGGAAGAAGGCGGAACGATTTGCATATATTCCGATGTCGATGAAACGTACAACATGTACATGTACGACTCTGGAAGCGGCATTCCGACACATATGCAGGAGACGATTTTTGAACCATTTATCACAACGAAGTCATCAGGGACCGGATTAGGATTAACGATCGTCAAACGAATTATTGAAAACCATGGCGGAACGATTGCGCTTCACGACAGCTCGGAACAAGGAACGACGTTTGTTATTAAGCTACCCATTCGACGTTAGAAAGAGTAAAGAAGAGGTGTCCGTTACGGGCACCTTTGCTATATATTTTTTATTTCCATATAGAAGGCAGTTAAAAATTTTTTTACGTTAATTCGGCATTTTGTTGCTTTTTCTCCGGCTTCTAACTCTTGCATGCGCAGGCGAATTTCTTCAAAATCAAACAAGCGCGGGGCGAAATGCTCAAATGTCGGATTGGTGTAATCGGCTAACCCGAGTGACGATAAGTGTGTAAACGCTTGTAATACCATGCGGCGAATGCGCTGTTCCATCGCGCGTATTTCTTTTTGTACGAGTTGCTCTTCTTTGTACACACGCCGCACGATTTGGGCGTATAGTTCTTTCAATGGCGGCAAGTCGTGAATCGATCGCCCATGTTGTTCTTGTTCCGAAAGCCAGCGCATAATAGCTAATAAATCGGCCGCCCCCGCTTCGCCAGCGATGCCTAAGACGAGAAGAAGCTGCCGTGCCTTTTGTTCGGTCGTCGCTTCATGGGTGGCGAGTGGTTGTTTCGTTTTTTCTAGCGTTTGCAATAGGCGGCGGATGGAGTCAAGCGATGAAGCGACAGAAAGGTAGTGGGCGACTCGTTTTAAAACCGAGACGACTTCGTAACGGTTAATCGGTTTATGGATATATGTATCGATGCCGTGAAGATACGCTTGCCCAATCATTTCTTTATTTTCTACTTGGGAAATCATGATAAATGGGCCGGTAAACCCTTGCGCCCGCAGCTTTTTCATCGTTTGAATGCCATCAAGCCCTGGCATAAGTAAATCGATAAGCACGACATCGACAGCATATAGCTGATCGATCGATACATCTAGCCCATCCTCAGCCTGTCCCACGACTTCTCCAAGTCCGCTTTCATGAATAATTTTCTCTAACATTTTTCTTACAACCGCATCATCTTCAATTAGAAAAAAGTGCATGGCATCCTCTCCTTATAATTGTTTGCTAGGAATGTGTATTTGAAATTGCGTTTGCCCATTTTCGTCGGTTGCTAATCGTATGTTTCCATTGAAACTATGAACAATTTCTTTCGCGTGCGTTAGCCCGATGCCAGTGGATGGGTTGCCGTGTTCATCATATTTGGTTGTAAACCCAAGCTCAAACACCCAATCGCGCTCGTCTTCCGGTATTCCAGGACCGGAATCAGTGACGGTAAAGACGAGGTCGCCGCCATCAAGTTCAGCGCGAAGCTGAATCCACCCGGATAAGGGAATTGCCTCTACCGCATTGGCGACTAAATTATTTAAGACAGAAAGAAGGGCGTAGACGTGCCTAGTCGATAAGTCGAGATCGCACGTGAATTGAAAAGCAATTTCTTTTTTTAACGATTCCGCGTATTTTTGATTCGCGCGAATGACCATACCGCAAAGCTCAGCAATCGACAAGCGCAAATCACGCTGTTCTTGGTTCATTAATTCTGACAGACCAGCTAAAATGCGCTGGGAGTCTTTTTTGACTTCGTGCACATGTTCCGCGATATAAAGCGCAGTGCGCGGTTCAACCCTTTTCCCGTCCATTAACGTTGTGTATAGCTCGTAGCTTTTGCGTGTAATGTCCTCCATATGGCTCATTGCTTTGCGCAAATAAAACGCTTCTTCATAGAGGCTGGCGTTCATCATCACGAGCCGTTCAAGCTCTTGCCGTCTGGCTTCTCCTAACGTTTGCATTTGTTGAATCATTAGAATGTTGTATAGTCCAACAACACAAAAACTTCGCAAAATTCCGAACAAAAGAAGCATAAAAATCGTTTCATGCGTGACAGCAATCGTTTCGCCCATTAGATGACGGACAAACAGTTCGATAATATTAGAGGCGAAATCAATGATTGCCCCGAGCAACGCGACATGAATAGGCAATTCCATATAAGTGCGAATGCGGCATAGGTGAACAAAAAATGCAAAAGCGAGATAATAGCACGCAGCCGGAAGATGAGAAAGAAAATGATCGCTAAAAGATTCGTCGCTCATCAGTAGGTCGATGCTTGTCCGAAATAGAGAAATAAAAAGACCTGTGAGCACTCCTGTCCATATCACTGGCACGGTTCGAAACCAAATAAGCCCGAAAAAGAAAACGGCGCTTCCGAGCGAAAACCGAAACGAACTTCCAAACGGATTCACTTTCATTTCTCCGAAAAAAGCAGTAGCGATGATGAGAAGCAAGATTGGTAGTATCCGTTCGCGCATACATATCTCCTTTATCTTGGAAATAATAATCTCCATTTCCTATTATACAGGAAACGGAGATTCATTGTTACGTATGTTTATGCTCCAGTCTTCGTGAAACGAGCGAAAGGGAGTAGTTGACGACAAAGTACATGACGGCAACTAATAGGAAAATAGGAATGACGTAGTTGACGTTTTGGCCGTTAATAATTTGGGCATGGTTCATTAATTCCGGCAAGGCGATGACGACAGCGAGCGACGTATCTTTCAAAAGCGAAATAAACTGCCCGACAATCGGAGGAACCATGCGGCGCAACGCTTGCGGCAAAACAATATGCCATAGCGTTTGTGTATAGGTGAGTCCCGATGACCGTGCGGCTTCGATTTGTCCTTTTTCAATCGAATTCAGCCCGCTCCGCACAATTTCTGATAGCATCGCTGATTCGAAAATGACGAGCGCTAAAATCGCAGCATAAAACTTATCAAGTTTGAATCCGACTTCAGGGAGCGCAAAGTACGTAAAGAAAATAATTAATAACAGCGGCAAGTTCCGAATCGTCTCCACCCCGACCGCAAGTACTGGAGAAAGAAAAGGAATACGGCTATACCGTAGCACGCCGATGATAATACCAATGAGAAAACTAAAGAAAATGGAGAGAAAGGCAACTTCAAGAGTAACAACAAATCCTTCCAATAAAAACTTCAAATGCGCAGGAGCATAGGCACCGACAAAATCCATTTCTCACTCCACCTTTATCGACTTTTTGCTAGGCGGCGTTCTAATGCGCCAACGCCTAAACTTAATGGAATTGTTAAAAGTAAATAAAATAAGGCAACGAAAATATACACATCAAATGTGACAAACGTCTCTGACGAAATTAAGTCACCGAAATACATCAAATCAAGCCCAGCGATGACCCCGAGAACCGATGAGTTTTTAACGAGGTTAATAAATTGGTTGCCCATTGGAGGGATGACGATTTTTACTGCTTGTGGCAAAATCACATGCCACATCGCCTGTAAATACGTCAGTCCCGATGAGCGCGCAGCTTCCATTTGTCCTTTCGGAACGGCAAGAATGCCCGCGCGGATGACTTCGGCAATAAACGCCGCCGTGTAAACAGTTAACCCTAACGTGCCGGCAGTGAATGAATCAAAGCGAATGCCGATTGCAGGCAACCCGACAAAAAAGACGAAAACGATTAAAATGAGCGGGATGTTGCGAATAAATTCGACATAGGCAGCGCCAATCCAGTTTAATGGGCGAATGGGCGCGATGCGAAAAACGGCCATTACCGTTCCGATCGCTAAACTGCCGATTAACGCAAGGACACTCGCCTTTAATGTATTGGCAAATCCTTGCATATACATATCCCAATGTTCGATAAGAATCGAATAGTCGAGCACCTTGTAGCCTCCTTTCCAAATGAACAAGAGATGAGCGGATATATTTCCGCTCATCGTCTTTTCGTTATTGTTTTGGCTTTTCGCCAATCCATTTTTCGTAAATTTTATCGTATTCGCCGTTTGCTTTAATTTCTTTTAAGTATTCGTTAATGACGTCTAATAATTCTTTATCGCCTTTGCGAACCGCAATTCCATACGGTTCTTCCGAGAACGTTTCATCGACGACGCGGAAGTTTGGATCTTGTTTTGCCATTCCGAACAACAACGCATTGTCTGTCGTGAGCGCATCGCCTTGTCCTGCTTTTAGCGCGGTAAATGCTTCGGCGTAGTTTTCAAATTCTAGCACGGTTGCTTCTGGCGCTTTTGCCCGAATGTTTTGTGCGGAAGTAGAGCCTTTTGCTGTTAATACCGTCACGCCTTTTTTGTTCACATCAGCAATCCCGTTAATGTTGCTGTCTTTTTTGACGAGTAGCGATTGGCCCGCCATGAAATAGACGTCGGAGAAGTCAACTTCTTTTTTCCGCTCTTCGGTGATCGTCATTGTCGCGATAATCGCATCAATTTCGCCGTTGTTTAGCATTGGAATGCGCGTTTTGGATGTTACTTCTTTTAGCTCAATTTTGTTTTCATCGCCGAGAATTTTTTTCGCTAATCCTTTCGCAATATCAATGTCAAAGCCTTCTACTTCGCCCGTTTGCGGATTTTTTAAGCCGAAAAGGTTGAGGTCGTATTTGACGCCGACGACTAATTTTCCACGTTCTTTAATTTTGTCTAACGTGGTTTCTGCTGCTTTTTCCTCTGTTTTGTTGCTATTTTTGTGCTCTGTTGTTGTTTCGCTGCTGCAGCCGACTAAGGCAGTGGCGCTAAGCATGGCGACAAGCCCAAGCCCAATCATTTTTTTCCAAACGGTTTTGAACATGAAAAATTTCCCCCTTGTATTAATGATTTAAAATCCGGCTGAGAAACAGGCGCGCCCGTTCTTCGCGCGGATTGGCAAAAAACTGTTCTGGTGGTGCTTCTTCCAAAATTCTCCCTTGGTCCATAAAGACGATGCGATCAGCGACTTCCCGAGCAAATCCCATTTCGTGGGTGACGACAACCATCGTCATTCCTTCTCTTGCCAGCGTTTTCATGACATCGAGCACCTCGCCAATCGTTTCTGGGTCAAGCGCGGAAGTCGGTTCGTCAAACAGCATAATTTTCGGTTTCATCGCTAGTCCTCTAGCGATAGCGACGCGCTGCTGTTGGCCTCCGGAAAGCGCTGTTGGGTAGGCGTTCGCCTTATCGGGAATACCGACTTTTTCTAGATAGTACATGGCTGTTTCTTTTGCTTCTTGTTCTGGCACGCCGAGCACTTTCATCGGTGCCAATGTAATATTTTGCAAGACGGTTTTGTGTGGATATAAGTTAAAATGTTGAAAAACCATGCCGATGTTGCGGCGCAGTTTGTTAATATCAGTGTTTTTATCGTTTACTTTCACGCCATCGACAATCAGTTCGCCGCTTGTAATTGTTTCTAGGCGGTTAATGCAGCGGACTAACGTACTTTTTCCAGAACCGGACGGCCCGATAATCACGACGACTTCGCCTTGTTGGATAGTGAGATGAATATCTTTTAAGACGTGAAAGTCTCCGTAATGTTTATTCACTTGATGAAAATAGATCAATATGTCCCCTCCTTCCTATTTTTCGACTATTTTTTCTTTTCTGAATTAAATGTAAAATAAACCTACGGAAATCTACAAAAAACAACAAGAAAACAGCAAAAAAATTTTTTCGTGGGGGTAATTTTTTATGATAATATGAAAATGATAATTTTTATCATCACGAAGAGAGGATTGCACCATAACAACAAAAAATTATATACATTTTTGCAGCGGACGTATAAAAATAGCGAAACGAAAAGGTTGTTTAGGGAAATGAAAAACGATTGTTTGTACTCATCGATGGAGACATGGTGAAAGGCAATACAGTCGATAGCTGTTTTTTTGAAGCAACCCATCGCCTAGTGAAAGACTGTTTGGAACTTCGTGGGAAATAGGGGGATTTGGTTCGATGATGGCAGTGATGTTATTCATTTTAGCAGGGCTTGCGGAAATTGGCGGCGGTTATTTAATCTGGCTTTCGTTGCGTGAATCCAAGCCTGTTTGGTACGGATTAGTTGGGGGAGTGATTTTGATCGTTTACGGCATCATTCCGACGTTGCAGCAGTTTCCGTCATTTGGGCGGGTTTATGCGGCATACGGTGGCGTGTTTGTCGTTTTATCTGTTTTATGGGGGTGGGGGATTGATCGACAAACCCCTGATCTCTACGACTGGATCGGCTCGGCCGTATGCTTGCTTGGTGTGCTGATTATCTTATGGGGGCCGAGGAACTAAAAGAGCCAAATGGTTTACTGGCTCTTTTTTATTTTCACTTAATTTTCATTGTAAAAGTAGCTAGTTTATTTGGACTTCTTCTCATGCCGTTTTATTGGGCGCTCACGCCTATATTATACGGCGGCAATAGCATGATTCCAGCAGCAGGTCCGCAAACAACCTTCGATGGCCGACAAGATGGGCGGATGATGGGGAGTGTGGAAAGAAATGAAGCAAATGAGAAGCTCATTCAATATTTAGAAAAGAACTATGATGGAGAAACTTATTTAGTAGCGATGTTCCGTGCGACAGAAGCGGCACAAATCATGTTAAAAACCGATAAAGCGGTCATGGCAATGGGTGGATTCTCTGGAAACGATCCAGCATTGACGGCTAAAAAGCTAGAGAACTTAGTGAAAAATGGGGAAGTGAAATATTTCCTTCTTTCTGGATTCGGCGGCGGTCAAAGCAATAATGACATCGTCGAGTGGATTCAAACACACTGCAAAGAAATACCGCAATCCGAATGGAAACAATCCAGCGATACACAACAGTCGTTTGGGAGAGACGGTGCAGAAAAGCTGTATAAATATGAAGGATAGGAGGAGAGAAACGTGGTGAAATATTCGGTCGTGATTCCTGTCTATAATGAAGCGCTTGTGATTCGTGAAACGTATAAGCGATTAAAAAGAGTAATGGAACAAACGGACGGAGTGTATGAGCTATTATTTGTCAACGATGGTAGTAAAGATGAAACGCTTGATATGTTAAAAGAGCTTGCGGTTAGAGACGATACAGTGAAATATTTGGATTTTTCCCGCAATTTCGGGCATCAAATTGCAATTACAGCAGGGATGGATTATGCTTCTGGGGAAGCGATTGTCATTATTGATGCGGACTTGCAAGACCCGCCAGAGTTAATTTTAGAAATGATTGGAAAGTGGAAAGAAGGGTACGATGTCGTCTATGCAAAGCGAACGAAACGAAAAGGAGAAACGTTTTTTAAAAAAGCAACTGCCTACGCCTTTTACCGGTTATTACAGGCAGCGACGGAATTTGATATTCCGCTTGATACGGGCGATTTCCGTTTAATCGACCGAAAAGTGCGCGACGAGTTAGTAGAAATGAGAGAGCGGAGCCGGTTCGTGCGCGGGCTCGTGAGCTGGGTTGGCTTTAAACAAACGGCGATTGAATATGAACGCGACGAGCGGTTTGCGGGGGAAACGAAATACCCGCTAAAAAAAATGATTCGCTTTTCGCTTGACGGCATTACGTCTTTTTCATACAAACCGCTAAAGCTTGCCAGTTTGTTAGGGTTTTTGTTTTCGTTTGTTAGTGTCGTTTGGATGATAGCTGTCTTGTATTTAAAATTGTTTACCCATTCTACCGTCACGGGCTGGTCATCGCTCGTGATGACGGTTCTTTTTTTCAACGGTGTTGTCCTTATAATGCTTGGCGTAATCGGAGAATATATCGGTCGCATTTACGATGAAGTGAAGCATCGCCCGCTCTATATTTTAAAAGAAAGCTGGGGAATCAGACGCGGAAATGAAAAGGTACCATATTATGTGGAATGAAAAAATGATGCTTGTTCGCTTTGCCGTTGTTGGGATAGGAAATACACTCGTCGACTTCGTAGTATTTTTCTTTCTTGCTTCGATAGGAGTTCCATATGTTTTTTCCCAAGTATGTTCTTATAGCGCAGGTATGATGAATAGCTATGTTTGGAACCGCACATGGACGTTTCAAGTACGAAAAAAAGCATCTGTTCAAGAGTTTCTTCAGTTTATTTTCATCAACCTTGTATCGTTAAGCACGACAATCGTTTTGCTTTATTTGCTGCATAAATTAGCAGGAATGCAGCTATTTAGCAGTAAAGCCGTGGCGACGGTTGCAGGCATGGCAGTTAATTTTGTGGGAAGTCGTTTTTGGGTATTTGAAAGAGAGAGAAGGTAATCATGTCCATCCCGCACATCAATGTCTATCAACAACGCTTAAAGAAGTAGATGAAGCGGTTTAATGGCAAAACCCATGGTGCTCGTAGCACCATGGGTTTTTATGAGTAAACAGACATTTAAAGACTACGAAAAACGACTGGGGAAATTTAAAAATGATGTTCAACAAATGTTCATTATTTATAACTACAAAACTAGAAAAATAGTTTTATTATAAAAGTGAGAGGAGTGAATGACGGATGAAAAATCATTGGCAACTAAAAAATGAGCAAGAACTAAACGTTGTGATTGAAAAAGCGAAGCAAACGTTTCCTTTTCTTCAAGATGATCAGCTCATACAACATCGCGCTCAATTGTTTAAAGCACTTGGAGATGAAACACGTTTGCGCATTGTTGGTATGTTAATGCACAGCGATTTATGTATGTGTGAGATTACAGCTGCCTTGCAGCTACCTCCATCGACTGTTACGCATCATTTGAAATTGCTTGAGCGAGGAAAAGTAGTACATGTATATAAACAAGGAAAATTTACAATTTATCAACTAAATCAAGAAGTGGTCATGCCACTTATGGAAGAAAGAAGAGATATTCATGTTTAACATGTTTGCGGATTGGTTAGTTGAAGATGTATTCGGACTGTCTATCACTTCAAAGTTTAGAGGAGCGCTCCATTTTTTTATTTATGATACGTTAAAAATTCTTTTTTTATTGTCTGTTATGGTGTTTGCCATTTCGTTTGTACGCAGCTATTTTCCGCCTGAAAAAGTAAAGCGATGGATTAGCGGGAAGAAAAAAGGAGTTGCGAGCGTACTAGCAGCTCTGCTTGGTGTCTTGTCGCCATTTTGTTCGTGTTCAACCGTTCCTCTTTTTATCGGATTTGTCGAGGCAGGCATTCCGCTTGGGGTGACGTTTACCTTTTTAATTTCATCACCGATTGTCAATGAAGTCTCACTTGTTATGTTGTTTTCGATTTTCGGATGGAAAATTGCGGTGCTGTACGTCTTGTTTGGCGTATTATTAGCCATTATCGCTGGATGGGTGATTGGAAAGCTAAAATTAGAGAAATATGTCGAGCCATATGTGTTTAATATTCAATTAGGGGAATCTGTTGTCCAAGAAATGACGATGCGTGAGCGATTCGCTTATGCAAAAACAAATGTCATTGATACTGTAAAAAAAATATGGGTATTTTTGCTTATTGGTATTGGAATTGGGGCGTGGATTCACGGATATGTTCCTGAAGATTTACTCGTTCGTTATGCTGGAGAAAAAAGTATATTCGCTGTTCCAGTGGCGGTCATTCTTGGAGTACCATTATATTCGAATGCAGTCGGGTCACTTCCGATGATTGAAGCGTTAATGGGGAAAGGAGTGGCACCGGGAACGGCACTTTCCTTTATGATGGCGATGACAGCACTATCGTTCCCAGAGATGGTGTTGCTTCGCAAAGTGATGAAACCGCAGCTCATTGGTATGTTTGTCCTTATTGCAACCATTGGCATTATCGCCATTGGCTATATATTTAATGCGATATTGTAGGAGGATGAGAAAATGGTGATTAAAGTGTTAGGAACAGGATGTAAAAAATGCAAAGAGCTCGAACAAAACGTTCGAATGGCCATTGCGCAACTTCAAATCGATGCGCAAGTAGAGAAGGTGGAGGATATCGGAAAGATTATGAGCTATGGAGTGATGAGCACGCCAGCGCTTGTCGTAAATGAGAAAGTTGTATCAACAGGAAAGCTATTATCTGTCGATGAATTGATGGGGGTATTGAAATAAAGGGGCGTGAAACGCCTCTTTATTTTTTTTGCAAAATTATGATAATCGACAAGCGGTTTGAAAATTCAATGATCCGCAACAAAAAATATGAAGGGCGTTTTATATTTTAGGGATGGCGGGGAGATAAAAAAACACCAGATATAGATGATTTGCTTAATAGTTGTCCGGTGTCATGTTATTGAGATCGCGAAGTTAAACTTTAGTTTAGTAATAAGGCACTATATTAATTTGTTAAAAAGTGGTAAAAAAACAATTGACAGTTCGCGAAAGGACCTTTACAATGATGATAGATCATTAGTTTTTTAGAAAATTTAAAAAATAGGTGTTGATATACGTTGCTAAAAAAGACAGGAGGAAGAATTGGCCGCAATGCGATATTGCTCGCTTTGATGGAAGAAGAAGAGGAGCAAGCGCTGCTTGAGCACTTAGCTACATTGCAGTGGCGTTGTTGCAAAGGAAAAGTTGGAGCCATGGAACTGCAAAAAATTGTAGCCGCCATCGAAACAGCAGCTAAACGAAACGGTGTCGTGAACGGAGAGTTGTACCGTGAAATGCATGCTTTATATCACGCCGTTGTCGAAGCGATGCAAGGGGTTACAAGAGGCCAAGTAGAATTAGGTGATTTCATGCGAACGGTCGGTCTTCGCTTTGCGGTTGTACGCGGAATGCCATATGAAAACGAAGCAGAAGGCGAATGGATTGCTGTGGCGTTATACGGAACAATCGGGGCGCCGATTCGTGGGTTAGAGCACGAAACAATCGGATTAGGAATTAATCATATGTAGCCTATAGGTCTTTAGTTTAGAAGGAGGCTATTCCACCAAATGGTGGTGTAGCCTCCTTCTTTATTTCATTAAAGGAATGGGGTGTGAACGTGGTCATTTTAACAGGACACACGTTAACGTTAGAGCAGGTTAAACGGGTGTTATATCAAAATGAAGCCGTTATTGCATCGAAAGACAGTATAGATGCAGTCAAAAAAAGCCGACAGGCGGTCGAAGAAATCGTTGCTAACAAACGAATTGTATACGGGATTACGACAGGCTTTGGAAAGTTTAGTGACGTGTTTATTGAAGCAGACGATGTAGAGGAGTTGCAGTGGAATTTAATTCATTCACATGCTTGTGGGGTAGGTGAGCCGTTTCCAGAAATCGTTTCGCGTGCGATGCTTTTATTGCGGGCCAACGCGCTCTTAAAAGGCTATTCCGGCGTTCGTCCGGTCGTCATTCAACGGTTGCTTGATTTATTAAATGCGCATATTCATCCAGTCGTTCCGCAGCAAGGCTCTCTCGGAGCGAGCGGTGACTTAGCGCCGCTATCGCATTTAGCGCTTGCATTGCTTGGTGAAGGAGAAGTGTTTTACCGCGGGCGCCGTATGCCTGCGCTCGCTGCGTTGACACAAGCGGGTATTGCTCCTCTTTCATTAAAAGCAAAAGAAGGATTAGCGCTTATTAACGGTACACAAGCGATGACGGCAATGGGGGTCGTCGGTTATTTGGAAGCAGAGCAGCTCGCTTATGAAAGTGAGTTAATTGCGGCGTTAACGATGGAAGGCTTGCGCGGCATTATCGATGCATTTGATGAGCGCGTGCACCTTGTGCGCGGCTACCGCCAACAAACGGAAGTAGCCAAACGCATCCGTTCGTATTTAGCAGGAAGTAAACTGACGACGACACAAGGCGAATTGCGTGTCCAAGACGCTTACTCGCTTCGTTGTATCCCGCAAGTGCATGGGGCTTCTTGGCAAGCGCTCGACTATGTAAAAGAAAAACTAGAAATTGAGATAAACGCCGCCACTGATAACCCGCTTATTTTCGATCACGGTGCAGCCGTTATTTCTGGCGGGAATTTCCACGGACAACCGATTGCTTTAGCGATGGACTTTATGAAAATTGCTGTGGCAGAACTGGCCAACATTTCGGAGCGACGCATTGAACGGCTTGTCAATCCGCAACTAAACGATTTGCCGCCGTTTTTGAGTCCAGCACCTGGGCTACAATCAGGGGCAATGATTATGCAGTATGCGGCCGCGTCACTTGTATCGGAAAATAAAACGATAGCACACCCTGCAAGTGTTGACTCGATTCCGTCATCCGCCAATCAAGAAGACCATGTCAGCATGGGCACGATCGCCTCTCGCCATGCATATGCGATCATTCAAAATGCGCGGCGCGTCTTGGCGATTGAACTCATTTGTGCGTTGCAGGCCGTCGAATATCGTGGAGTGGAACAAATGGCACCAAAGACGCGCGCGTTTTATGAAGCAGCGCGGAAAATCATTCCGTCCATTACAAAAGACCGCGTCTTCGCAAAAGATATTGAGACAGCGGCAAAATGGCTGAAGGATGTGAAAGGGGATTTTTTTCTACAAACGATAGAAACGGTAACCAATAGATGAAAGGGGATATGAGAATGAGACATATTCAAGCGAAAAAAGGATTAGAACTCGAATGTAAAGGCTGGGAACAAGAAGCGGTGTTACGCATGTTATACAACAATTTAGATCCAGAAGTAGCGGAAAAACCGGAAGAGTTAATTGTCTATGGTGGCATTGGGAAAGCGGCGCGAAATTGGGAAGCATTCGATGCGATTGTCCGCACGTTGCGTACGCTCGAAAACGATGAAACGTTATTGATTCAATCTGGAAAGCCGGTCGGCGTGTTTAAAACGCATGAACGGGCACCACGCGTACTTTTGTCAAACTCTGTTCTTGTACCGAAATGGGCGACGTGGGAGCACTTTCATGAGCTCGACCGAAAAGGGTTAATCATGTATGGTCAAATGACAGCGGGAAGCTGGATTTATATCGGCACTCAAGGCATTTTAC
Organism: Anoxybacillus sp. MB8; assembly: GCF_011006755.1. Classification (NCBI taxonomy): domain Bacteria; kingdom Bacillati; phylum Bacillota; class Bacilli; order Caryophanales; family Anoxybacillaceae; genus Anoxybacillus; species Anoxybacillus sp. MB8. The sequence goes on along the minus strand of NZ_RXXX01000004.1, from coordinate 86,120 downwards.
AAGGAACGTACGAAACATTTGCTGCGGTAGCCAAGCAACATTTTGGCGGCACGTTAAAAGGAACGATTACGCTTACTGCTGGATTAGGCGGCATGGGCGGGGCACAGCCGCTGGCGGTAACGATGAATGAAGGTGTCGTCATTGCAGTAGAAATCGATCCAAACCGAATTCAAAAGCGAATAGATACGAAATATTGCGACCGGATGACGTATTCGCTCGATGAAGCGCTTCGTTGGGCGCAGGAAGCGAAAGAAAAAGGGGAGGCATTATCGATCGGGCTTGTTGGCAACGCCGCCGAAGTGCACCATGAGTTGTTACAACGCGGTGTGCATATCGACATCGTGACCGACCAAACGTCTGCCCACGATCCATTAAACGGCTATGTACCAGAAGGGTTATCGTTAGAAGAAGCAGCTGAATGGAGAAAAAGCAATCCAGAACAATACGTCCAGCGTTCAAAACAAAGCATGGCAAAACATGTAGAAGCTATGTTACAGTTCCAAAAACGCGGTGCGATCGTTTTTGATTACGGCAACAATATTCGCCAAGTCGCTAAAGACGAAGGAGTCGAAAACGCCTTTGCGTTTCCGGGGTTTGTTCCTGCGTATATCCGTCCGCTATTTTGTGAAGGAAAAGGACCGTTCCGGTGGGCAGCGCTATCCGGCGATCCAGAAGATATTTATCGCACAGATGAACTAATTAAAGAACTGTTCCCAGAAAACGAGGCGCTCTTGCGCTGGATTGATATGGCACAAAAGAAAGTAGCGTTTCAAGGGCTTCCTGCGCGCATTTGCTGGCTCGGTTATGGCGAGCGGGTGAAAATGGGGCTAGCGATGAACGAATTAGTACGCAAAGGCGAAGTAAAAGCGCCGATTGTCATCGGGCGCGACCATTTAGATTGCGGTTCGGTTGCTTCTCCAAACCGCGAAACAGAAGCGATGAGAGACGGAAGCGATGCTGTCGGGGACTGGGCGGTGCTCAATGCCCTCATTAACACTGCGGCTGGAGGCTCTTGGATTTCGTTCCATCATGGCGGTGGCGTTGGTATGGGCTATTCGTTGCATGCGGGGATGGTTGTCGTTGCCGATGGAACAGATTTAGCGAAGGAACGGCTCGAGCGGGTGCTAACGACCGACCCTGGCATGGGCATTATTCGCCATGCAGATGCGGGCTATGAACGAGCAATTGAAGTAGCGAAAGAAATGAACGTTCATATCCCGATGCTAAGGGGGTAAATATGATGGATACGCTGATTGTAAATATTGGGCAGCTATTAACGATGGAAGGGGACGGACCGGTAAAGGGGGAGAAGATGAAGACGCTCCCTCTGATCGAACAGGCAGCTGTTGGAATAAAAAATGGACGCGTGGCGTGGATTGGTAGCAATGAAGAAGCAAAAACCATTTCTGCTAGTCATTTCATTGACGCAGAAGGAAAACTCGTCACGCCCGGTCTTGTTGATCCGCATACCCATCTTGTCTTCGCTGGTTCGCGCGAACATGAACTGCCGCTAAAGCAGCAAGGTGTTTCGTATTTAGACATTTTAAAGCGAGGCGGCGGCATTTTATCGACTGTACGCGCGACACGGGCAGCAAGTGAAGATGAGTTGTACGAAAAAGCACGCGTTCATTTGAACCGCATGCTTTCCTACGGGGTAACAACGGTCGAAGCGAAAAGCGGATACGGGTTAGACGTGGAAACAGAACGGAAACAATTACTTGTCGCGAAGCGCTTACACCAAACGCATCATGTAGATGTCGTGTCAACGTTCTTAGGCGCCCATGCGATTCCTACAGAACATCAAGACAATCCTGATGATTTTCTGCAACAAATGGTGGATTTGCTAGATGTCATTAAGCAAGAGCAGCTTGCCGAGTTTGTCGACATTTTTTGTGAAACGGGCGTATTTACCGTCGAACAGTCGCGCACCTTTTTACAAAAAGCAAAAGAAAAAGGATTTGTCGTCAAAATTCATGCCGATGAAATTGACCCGCTTGGTGGGACAGAGTTAGCGGTGGAAGTGGGAGCTGTAAGCGCTGATCACCTTGTCGGATCATCGGAAGCAGGAATTCAGCAGCTTGCTCATTCCAATACGATAGCAGTGCTGCTTCCTGGGACGTCGTTCTACTTAGGGAAAGGAAAGTATGCAAAAGCGCGGCAAATGATTGAGGAAGGGGCGGCGGTGGCGCTTGCGACAGATTTTAACCCAGGTAGCTCGCCGACAGAGAATTTGCAATTCATTATGACGCTCGCTGCGCTCTATTTGCGGATGACCCCGGAAGAAATTTGGCATGCGGTAACGGTCAATGCGGCATATGCAATTAATCGCGGGCAAGACGCCGGGCGAATTATGGTTGGCAGAAGAGCGGACATCGTCATTTGGGACGCACCGAATTATATGTACGTACCATACCATTACGGAATTAACCATGTCCGAATGGTGCTAAAAGATGGGAAAGTTGTGAGAGAAAGGGGAAGAGGCGATGTTTCCGTATCTTAAAGAAGCAGGCAAAGCGAATTTTCAAGACCGTTATGTGACAAAAGCAAATGAACTGCTCATTTCGTGGGACGGAAAGAATTGTAGCAGCATCGGCTTGATTGGCGCACCGCTCTCGAAATCATCGATTAGCCATTCGGGAGCAGCGTTCGCCCCACAGGCCATTCGGCAAGCGCTATCGTTTTATAGCACATACTCTATCGAATCGGGAATAGATTTAGCGGATGTTACGGTTACTGATTATGGCGATATAGTGATGCACCCGACCGATATTGCTGCGTCACAAAGACGCATTGCGGAAACAATCGAGCAAGTGGTCGCGTTACAGCCCGAGTCGATGTGGATTGTCCTCGGAGGCGATCACTCCATCACGTGTCCAGTCGTTAGCGGCTGGCAAAAACAAAAAGGGACAATTGGCATTATCCAGTTCGATGCTCATCACGATTTGCGCAATTTAGAAGATGGGGGACCAACAAACGGTACGCCATTTCGTCGGTTAATCGAAGCGGGCATCGTCGATGGCAGTCGGCTTGTCCAAATTGGCTTGCGCGACTTTGCGAATAGCCGCGCGTATACGGAATACGGAAAACAATGTGGGGTTACGATGTATACGATCGAAGAGGTGTATCGCCTCGGTATACAAACGATGATCGAAAAAAGTATGCAGATGTTATCGGGTGTGGACGCGGTGTATGTATCGGTCGATATGGATGTGCTTGACCAAGCGTTTGCCCCTGGGTGTCCAGCCATTGGGCCAGGCGGCATGGATAGCCGCACGCTGTTGCACGCCATTTCGCTACTTGCGCGCTATGATAAGGTGCAGGCAATGGACATTGTCGAAATCGACCCGACGATTGATTTTCGACAAATGACAAGCAGGATAGCGGCATCGGTAATTTTACAGTTTTTAAAAGGGAAAAAAGAAAGGGTGTAGAGGGACCCTTTCTTTTCATTTGCACGCAAAGTGCTATTATTTTCTCTGAAAAGAAAAAGGAAGGTTTTTGTTTTGGGCAAAATAGATCGACAAATAAATACTATGTTTGTATGATTGAACTGAAAGGAAGGTAGTTTGAAAGGAGAACAAAGATGGCTTTAACATATGATCAAATTGTTCGGATTTGTAAGCAAATTAACGACAAGCATATGCCGGATGGACAAGCGTTCGTTGATGTGGTTGATGAATGGTTGGAACGATATGATGGGGAAAACGGAAAAGAATTTATGTTTCAAGCGTTTAAAAAATTGCTTTCGCTTGTTGATGAACATATTCATACAATTGAGCGCAAAGTGAATATTCGCCCAACTTGTACAAAAGGGTGTACACACTGTTGCTATTTTCCCATTATTACGACGCGTGCAGAAGCAAGATGGATGATGACTCATATCGCTAAACTGCCAAATGACGAGCGAGAACGCATATATAAGCATATAAAATGGTATACTCAGCACTACGCGGAACAAATAAAGCGAGTAGAAACGTTAAATTTTACAGAAGAAAGACATTTTAAAAAAATGTACATGGAAGAACAAATCCCTTGTATATTTTTAAATCAACAAACAAACACATGTCTCATTTATGACGTACGGCCGATTCCGTGTCGCACGTATGTAAATTACTGCTCACCGAGTGTATGTGCGAACTCACATATGCCGAATGAACCGTTTAGTTATGAATTTTTATATGAGTTTTATATCGATTCGCTTCATGATTTCATTCAAACGCTCATTTATGAAGGAGAAGAGGTAGGGATCGATTATCCTGACGATTTGTTTACGATGGACTATTTGTTTTGTTATTTTATGGATGAAAACAAATGACCATGTCTAGCGCCCATGTAAGCGCTAGACATGGTTTGCTTAAATGAGTTGTTCATATACTTCATTTAAATGATAAACGCGAACAACATCTTGTTCTTCTTTTGCATACTTCATTTCTTGACGCAGCATGCGATCTAAAAATGCCGCTTCTTTTTGCGATAAATCCCGAACGAACTGTTCCTCGTTTTTGTATGATTTACTCATTAGTTTTTTATATAAATGAATGGCAATCGTGTGATGTCGGTCAGCATAGTTTGCTAATGCTTCACGCAAATAAGCTAACGTTTGGTTCAACCGCTCCACCTCCTCAACAGTAGGGTAAGCGGTTTCGTGATCAATTATGTGCGTTATACGAAAATCTCTTGTAAAATAGGGTCTTCGTCAAGAAGTTGAATGGCGCGCTTGCGATATTGTTCATCATGAATGTACGTATAACGGTTTGGCTTGATCGTTGGTGCGATGTTGATTGCTTCTCGATATTCTTTTTTATTTAAACGTAATGTTTTAACGTAGTCAAAAAATCCGGTACGTGTAAACACTTTTGTAATGCGTTCCGCCCGATGTTGTTGTACGTGTGCCATAATATACGTAGCGATCCCAACTTGAATGCCATGCATATGCGGTGATTCGCTAATTTGATCGAGCGCATGGGAGATTAAATGTTCAGATCCGCTAATGGGTGCACTATTTCCGCTAATAACTGTTGAAATGCCTCCCATTGTTAAGGAACTAATTAATTCTTTTAAAAAAATGGGATGCTTAATGTTTTGCATCGGCGTACGAATGAAGCTATTGACTGCTTTTTTACTGATCATCGCCGCAAAAGCGTTTACCCGACTGACTCCATGGTTTTGTTCAAATTCCCAGTCATACAACGCCGTAATATTAGACATTAAGTCCCCAACGCCCGCTAAAATAAAACGATTCGGTGCTTGTTGAACAATATGTAAATCAGCTAAAATCCCGAATGGTACTTTAGCGGGAACGGTTGTTTTTTTACCATTGACAAGTAACGAGCAGTTTGTGCTTGCAAACCCGTCATTTGACGCAGATGTCGGTATGCTAAGAAACGGCACTTGTCGTAAAAACGCCATATATTTACCGCAGTCAATGACTGCTCCGCCGCCCATCGCCATCATGACATCACAGTGAGGAAGTTCAAACGCCTTTTTCATAATGTCGACGATATCAAGCTGCGGTGGTAAGCAAACAGTATGAACAGAAGCAGATGAAATGGCTCGCTTCATTTCTTTCTCGTACGTTTGGTAAGTGAAATCATCAAATAAGATAACAGCTTTGGAAAAACGATACGTTTTCATCAGCTCGTCGATGCGCCAAATGACACCTTCGCCAATTTCAAGAATGGATGGAATGGGGATGTTCATTTCAATACTCCTTTTTCTTGTAAATAACGTTCAACGTCCGCAAATGTGTTCACAGGAACAAAAGGAATATGTTGTTCGCGCAACAACGATTGTAAAGTGCCTTTTGCAAATGTGACATCTGCGACTTTCGCTGCATGAACATCTGGTTCACTATCGCCGATAAAATAAACCGTTTTGTACGTTTGTTTTAATGTGCGAACGACACTTGATTTATCGATGCCATATCGTTCTGAATAATGAATATGATTCGGATCGATGCGCATATGAATATTTTTATCGTGATAATACCCTTCATTAGAAAAAATGTCTACGCCATGTATATTGTACTTTCTGAAAATATGGCGAATATAGTAATCCGTCCCCGCGCTTAGCACGTAAAAATCGCCCCCGTTTTGCTGGATGCGTGTAATAAAGGGTAAAACCGTTTCGTCAATCGGAATGTGATAAATATCTTCAATAATTTTTTCTTCATCTTGATGAATGGATGTAAAGACGGTGCTTAAAAAGTCAATATCTTTTATTTTTCCGTCACGCCATTGTTGAAACAATTGTTTACCTTCAGGAAAATATTTTTCAATAACGATCCAATAAAAGTCTTGATGAGAGATCGTTCCGTCAAAGTCAGAAACAAATGCCCATTTGTTCATAAGAAAACCTCCTCTTTCGATAGGATATGCCATTAAACAGTACGTTCATCAAAGAAATCGAATCGCCTGAGCGACATCGTAGTCGCTTCGTTGTAATGAGGTAGATTGCCCAAGAATCATTTTGGCTAGTTCGAAGCCAACGTATGGTCCTGCAGTCAAACCGGATGCCCCAAGGCCGTTTGCAACATAAAGCCCTTCGATCTGTGGGACGGCACCGAATACAGGTAAAAAGTTCGGTGCGTGAGGTCGGAAGCCGACACGTGTTTCTACGTGAGTCCAATCAGCAAGATGGGGGGCGACGGTTAACGCTTTATGTAACACTTCATATATTCCACCAGCAGTCACGCGACAATCGATGCCAACACCATCTTCATGTGTAGCTCCAACGACAATTTTCCCTTTTGGGAAGGCGAGTATATATTGATTGTTTGGTGGCATGACGACAGGCCAATGATCAGTATGTTGCTCAAGGTTTTGTAGATGGACGATTTGTGCTCGCTGTGGGGTAATGAGAAAATCGATACTTAGCGGTAAAAGTAACGATTTTGCCCAAACACCTGCCGCAACAATGACAGCATCCCCTTCGTAACATTTATTTGTCACTGTAGCACCAATGACTCGGTTATTTTTATGCAGAAGTGTTGCACTTCCTTTTATATATGTTGCCCCTAATTGAATAGCAGCATGAATAAGAGAACGTCGCAATGCACGTCCGTCCACTCGAGCAGCTCCGCTTACATATAGCGCTTCGTATTCGTCACTTAGTACAGGAAATCGTGTTTTTACGTCTTGTGAAGATAGACGAATAATCTCCCCAATTTCAGGCGCTTCTTCACGCCGGTTGTACAAACGCTCTTCCATGCTTTGTAACTTATTATGATCATGATGTAAGCAAATGGCTCCGACACGCTTGTATCCTGTTTGGTGACCGTATGTTTGTAATTGTTCAATGAGATGGGGATAAAATGCCGCACCGCCTTTGGCAAGTGCATACCACTTTTTATTTCGCCGTTGTGACGTCCACGGGCAAATGATTCCTGCTGCCGCATCTGTTGCTTGCCCTCGGTCTTCACGATCGATTAAAATCACCTGCACTTTTTCTTTTGCTAGGTGAAAGGCGACAGAAGCACCAACAATTCCAGCCCCGATGACGATATAACGATTCATTGTTCACACCTTTTCTTTTGTTGTTTTGTACCATTACAATAACATAAGACGACAAAAAAGCAAGGGACGCCCCTTGCTTTTTCAATAAAACCATTTAGCCATTTCATAATATAGTGGCATGCCGATCGTTAAGTTAAACGGAAACGTAAGCCCGAGTGCCATACCAAGATAAATCGCAGGATTCGCTTCAGGAACAGATGCGCGCATCGCTGCTGGAGCAGCGATATATGAAGCACTTGCAGCAAGCACGCTAAGTAAAATGGTTCCTCCCAAAGATAGCCCTGAATAATAACCGATCACCACTCCTAAAAACCCGTATACAGGAGGTAAAAGAATACCTAATGCGAGCAGTTTGATCCCATATTTACGTACGGCTGCAAGTTGATTTCCTGCTGTTAATCCCATCCCTAGTAAAAAGAGGACGAGAACACTTGGGTATAAATCAATAAACAACGGTTTAACAATCGTAAGGGCGCGTTCGCCGCCGATTAACCCAACGAGAAGGCTACCGACCATTAAAAAGACGCTTTTTCCAAATAGTCCTTCTTTAATGATCGGTCCGTATACAGATGTAGCTGAAAAACGATATACTACTTCTTGTTTATATGAGCGATTTTCTAACAATTTCAATATGACGAGTGATACGATAATTGCAGGGCTCTCTAACAAGACGACAAAGGCGTTCATGTAGCTTTCGTACGTCATATTTGCTTGTTCAACAAAAGCAATTGCAGCACCAAACGTAACGATGCTAACGGATCCGTAAGTCGCTGCAATGCCGGTTGCATTTTTACGATCAATGCCAAGACGACGGCAAATCGCAAACGTAATAATTGGAATAATGATACCAAGCGACAACGTTCCAACTAACGGGCGAATAAGTTCATGAAAAGAATGTTCCGCAAGTTCAATGCCACCTTTCATTCCGATTGCGATTAACAAATAGATGCTTAACGATTCATTTAACCCCGTAGGTAATTTTAAATCTGATTTGACGAGAGCAGCAATAATGCCGAGAATAAAAAATAAAATGGCTGGCGATGTTAAATTGTTAATAATCATTTCTTGCATAGCAATCCTCTCCTTCTATTTCTTTTTTATATTCAACAAAAAAGCCGGAAACATTTTTCGATTTGGTCGAAAAATATTTCCGGCGTATCTTTTACTGACCGCAATCGGCCTTTAAAAGATCAACCTTGTATATCGACTGGTTCTTGTAATAAAAAGACGATCATTCGTTCTCCTGTTTTTGTGCTAATATCTGTATGCATGCTTGTTACTTGTTTACCTGTCAATGTATAAATCATTTGTTTTAGATGCTCGCTACCTGACTCGATTAAATCTGCGCGAATGCGTTTGATTGACAACATGCCTTCTTTTGTTTCGCACAATACTTTTTCAGCAGGAGTTAAAATGCCGCGCAACTGTACGATGACCATATTTCGTAAAATATCTGTTTTCACAGAGAGTGGACCGCGGCCTAAATATTCTTTTTCCCATTGGGTGAGCGCGCGACTAATTTGATCTTCTAGTTCTCCTTTTGTTTTCACGTTGATCCCCCTTTAGAAACAAAAAACGGCATGCCTCACATATAGATTGAAGTGAAACATACCGATGTATTTTTAGCTCAACTCGTTTCGGCGTCCGTCCTTTCGTTTTCGCCATGTCGCCATGTCAAAAACGCTAAGACAAAACAAGCAAACGAGTTTGCTATCAATCGTTCGGTGTGACAATTTGTTTTCAATTGTATAAGGCTTTAAAAATTATGTCAAGGGAAAAGATTGATGTCATACATGTATATGCCATGGTAAAATAAAAGGAAAGGGTTAGAGAATGGGGGAGAAGGTTTGGTACTATATTTTATTGTAAATCCTTCAGCAAAAAATGAGAAATGTAAAGAAATATGGAAAAAAATCGAACGAACACTTCGAGATCATCACATTCGTTATCATGTTGTATTTACACAAAAACAAGGAGACGGAACGAAGCTAGCGAAACAAATGGCTGGGCAAACAGATGAACCGTTTATATTAATTGCAGTTGGTGGAGACGGAACGATCCATGAGGTGATGAATGGTGTTGAAATGTATGATCATGTTACTGTCGGATACATCCCAGCTGGAACAGGAAATGATTTTGCCCGAGGGATAAACATCCCGATAACGTGGAGAAAAGCGCTTAGTCAAATGTTATTACGTGTGAAGGATATGTATGTCGAACCGTATGATATCGGAACGTTTAAAGGTGTGAAACAAGGTGTTTTTGTGAACAGTGTCGGTTGTGGATTCGATGCACATATTTCACGAAAGGTGAATCATTCGAGATGGAAACATCTTTTGAATAGATTATATTTAGGGAAGTTTGTTTATGTGTTTTATTTATTGAAAGAGTTGTTTATATATAAACCGACCGTTGTGCAATTAACAGTTGATGAAAAACAATATACGTTTTCAAATGCATGGCTTGTCACCGTTGCGAATCATCCATATTACGGTGGTGGAATGAAGATTGCTCCATTTGCGCAGTCAAATGATCAACATTTTGATGTCGTTGTTGTCGACAATATATCACGTTTAAAATTACTCGCCTTATTTGTGACGGTGTTTTGGGGTGGTCATATAAGGATGAAAGAAGTACATACGTTTCAAGGGAAATATATTCATATTTGCAGCAATACGTCTCTTCCTCTCCATGCAGATGGTGAGCAAATTGGCGAAGGTGAAATCACGATTTCAGTAAACAAACAAATACGTGTGTTGAAGTAGCCCGAATGGATGTTCATCTGTTCGGGATTTTATTTTGACAAGAAAAAAGTTGTATGTTAAAAGATAGACAAGCATATAAAGAAAATAAGAATCATTCTTTTTTGGAGGGTGCACATGGAGAAAGTGGTTGATAAAAAAGGGGATTTAGCTTCATTAATATTGTTTATATTGATCATGGTCTTATTTTTATTTGGGGATGTTCTTGTTAAGGGAGTAAACGTTCCTTCATTTACTTTACAAGTAGGAACAATTTTTTTAAGTATCTTGTTGGAGGCTATTCCGTTTATTTTATTAGGTGTATTTGCTTCTTCATTAATTCAGACGTTCGTTTCGGAACAGATGGTACAAAAGTGGATTCCGAAACGCCCATTAGCTGCACTTGTTCCAGCGGCAGTTGTTGGTGCCCTGCTACCTATTTGTGAATGTGCCATTATTCCTGTTGTTCGTCGACTCATCGCAAAAGGAATGCCGCTTCATGTAGGGGTAGTTATTATGGTAACCGCACCGATTTTAAACCCTGTTGTATTTGCGTCTACGTACTATGCGTTTTCGTCAAATATGTCTATCGTTTATGGAAGAATGGGCATTGCATTTGTTGCGTCTTTGATTATTGGTTTAATTGTTTATGTTATTTTTCAGAATCATTTGCCATTAAAGTCGATTAAGCATTCACATGATCATCATGTAAATAGTCGGCTAACAGCAACGTTGACTCACGCAATTGATGAGTTTTTTGATGTTGGTCGCTACTTAATTATTGGTGCATTTGTCGCTAGTTTCTTTCAAGTTGTGATTAATCGTGAAATATTAGTTGAAGTTGGACAACACGAAATAATTGGTCCGGCTTTAATGATGGGGCTTGCTTATGTGTTGTCACTTTGTTCAGAGGCAGATGCGTTTGTTGCGGCATCGTTTACATCGACATTTACTCCAGCGTCTCTGTTAGCATTTTTAATATATGGTCCAATGATTGATTTTAAAAATACGTTAATGATGCTTGCATATTTTCGGCGAATATTTGTCGTTATATTTATCGGTGTTGTGACGACTGTTGTGTATGTGTGCATCTATATATTTCACTTCATAGGATGAGGAGGGATGATGATGATTCGAGGTGTTTTATTGTGTGGATATGCTTTATTGTTTATCAAATTATTATTAAGCGGGAACTTGACAAACTATATCGCCCCTAAAATGTTACCTTTTATTTATTTTGCAACGTTCACACTTTTACTACTTGGAAGTATACAAATATGGAGAAAGGAAGAGGATAGATGTTGTCATCATTGTGAAGGGGGGCATCATGTTCCGAAAACAGTCGGACAAAGCATACGAGTGTATGGAGTGTTTATTGTTCCTTTGCTTATCGGTTTTATGTTTTCGAACTATGTACTAGATAGCTCACTTGCAGCTAAACGTGGTGTGCAGTTAGGTGGGAGAGAAATAAGTGAAGAAAATAAACAGATCGTCGAACAGTTTTTAGAAGATCCAGAAGGATATATGGAAAATATTGATGAGCAAATTGAAAATATTATGCAAGATGAAGGTATGGAAAAAGTTGAGAAACAAGAACAGTTAAAAGAAGATTTATTAGAGGCGCAAACAGTTGTTGTAAACGATGACAAGTACGTATCAACGTTAAATTTCATTAACGAACAAATTGATGCTATGATTGGGAAAAGAATTGAAATTACAGGATTTGTATTTCGGGAACGTGATTTTGCTGCAAATGAGTTCGTTGTTGCACGTTATGGATTAACTTGTTGTGTGGCTGATGCAACCGTTTATGGGATATTAGTAAAAACAGACGAGGCAGCAAAGTGGGAAAACGATACATGGGTAAAAGTTGAAGGGATTATTGATGAAACGACATACAGAGAAAGGTTTGTTCCCGTAATCATAAAGCCAAGTGTCACCGTTGTGAATGCGCCAGAGCAACCGTACGTATATGAGTATTAAAGGCTCTTAGCGCTAAGAGCCTTTAATACTTGTTTTGCATATGCCGCAATATTTCATAGGCGCGATCGCCAAGAAGTGCAAGGAGTTGCTCAAATATCGCGTCTCGCTGCAAATCAAGCTCAATAATTTGTTTCGCTAAATCTATCGCTTTCTTTTCCATTGGCAATCTCCTTTCGAAGTTGTTCATATTTTTTTCGCAGTTCTGCTAATGTCCAATGATGTATTTCTCCTCCTTCATGCAGTTTGTCGATATAAAATTGTTTTTGTTTCATCGTTATTTGCAGAAGGGTTCCCATGTTCTTTCCTCCTTCCGTCATTTATTTGATAATCATTATATCTATTCTCTATATTGTAAACAGCATTTTTGTTACTTTTTATAACATGAATAATGAATTTTGTTAATTTTTATAACAAAATTCATTTCAATATTCATAAAATACAGTATATTAATGTTATGAAATGTAACGTACATGAGGAGGATGAGGATGGAATCGTATAAACATAAAAAAGTCATTTCGATTGGTATTGTTAGTGAGTTAACAGGTTTGTCACCGAGACAAATTCGGTATTATGAAGAACGCCAACTTATTTTTCCTGATCGATCAAAAGGGACGAGAAAGTATTCCTTTGCTGATGTTGAATGGCTTGTTGAGATCGCAAACAAACGCGAGGAAGGAGTGCAAACACGAGAAATTCGTTATGAAATGATGAAAGAAATTCGTGAAACGATGAGAAAAGGACAAATCAACGCGCATTTTCGTTCTCGCATGTAATTTTCTCTTCTCCATGTTATAATTGATAGGGGAAGGAGAATGGTCATGTTTATGGAGTTTTCATTCGATGTATTTACGTATGTATCGCTCTTCAGTATGTTCGTTGTGGCGATGACGTGCTATGTCACGCGACAAGCGAATTATCCGATCTCCGTCCAACGATTCGTTCCATACGATGTAAACGTCTGTGTGAAGACGAGCGATGCATATAGATATATGTCGTTACATGTGCGATTTGTTACATTTCAACAGCGGAAAATTCCGATTGATGAACGATCGTATGCGAGTGATGAAGAAGGAAGGACACTCCTTGTTTGCTTATGATAACAAACAAGGAGGAGTAAAATGATGAAAAAATGGATTATTTTATTTTTTGTATTTTTATTAAGTGCATGCAATCGAAATGTACCGATTACAGAACATAGTCAAGGTGTATGGGATCACTATTTTGTTTACCCGATGTCAAAGCTATTACTGATGCTTGGACACGCATTTCAAGAAAATTATGGGCTCGCTATTATTGCATTGACGATTGTTGTTCGCTTTGGATTGCTTCCGCTGATCATCAAACAGTTTCGTGCCAATATTGCGATGCAGCGCATTCGCCCGGAAATACAAAAACTTCAACAAAAATATAAAGGCACAGACATGGAAACGCAAAGAAAGCTACAGCAAGAAATGATGCAACTATATCAAAAACACGGTGTTAACCCAATGAGCGGTTGTTTACCGATTTTCATTCAAATGCCTATTTTTATGGCGCTGTATTACGCAATTTCGCGAACGGAAGAAATTAAACTGCACTCGTTTTTATGGATGCAGCTCGGTCATCGCGATCCGTATTTCATTATGCCAATATTAGCAAGCTTAACGACATTTATTTCGATGCGGTTATCTCCGACTGCTACAACAACAGAAGCGGCTACACAAATGAAAATGATGTCATATATTATGCCTGTTATGATTTTCATGGGAGCGAGTTCTGTCCCTTCGGCTTTGTCGCTATATTGGGTCGTTGGTGGATGTTTTTCAATTATTCAGTCGCTTATCATGCGTGCACAATGGAAAAGATACGATACAGAAGTTGCAAAATAACCTGCTCGCTAGCTGAGCAGGTTTCTTTTCGTGAAGGGGTGAAAAAATGAAAGTGATTATTGCTGAAAAACCGGATCAAGGAAAGACGCTTGCATCTATTTTTCAAACAAAAAAACGAGAAGGGTATATTGAAATTTTACCGAATGAGCTGTTTCCGAAAGGTGCTTATATGACATGGGCGGTTGGACATTTATTTGAATTAGCTTCTCCGGAAACGTATGAAGCAAGCTGGAAGCGGTGGACACTAGATACGTTGCCGATCATTCCTGATCGTTTTCAATATAAAATGGATCGAAAAAAGGCGAAACAATTTTCTGTTATTAAACAATTGCTCCGTCAGCCAGAAGTGACAGAAATTATTCATGCAGGCGATGCAGGGAGAGAAGGAGAATTGATTATTCGAAATATCATTTATATGAGCGGCGTCAAAAAACCGATCAAACGGCTTTGGATTTCATCGTTAACACCGAAAGCAATCGAACAAGGCTTTCGCCAGTTGTTAGATGAAAACGAGACGCGTCCGCTATATGAAGAGGCGTATGCGCGGACGTGTGCCGATTGGCTTGTTGGTATGAACGCATCGAGAGTGTATACAATTTTATTAAAACAAAAAGGGATGAACGATGTTTTTTCCGTCGGGCGTGTACAAACGCCGACGCTTGCATTAATTGTGAGACGAGAAAAAGAAATTGAGCAGTTTCGTCCCGAGCCGTTTTGGGAAGTTGTTGCTACGTTTGATGTGAACGGAAAACGATACGAAGGAAAGTGGTGGCATGAAAATGAAACAAGAACATATGATCAGCAGCTCGCCGAAAAGGTGAGCGCATTTTGCAGAGGAAAACAAGTAGAGATAGAAGAAGTGACATGTGAGCGAAAAACATTTTTACCGCCGCTTTTGTTTAATTTGTCAACATTACAAGCAACAGCCAACAAGCGATTTAAATATTCACCACAAAAAACACTGGATATATTACAAAAGCTATATCAAAAAGGATATGTATCGTATCCGCGTTCGGATTCACAATATGTCACGAAAGGGGAAGCGGAAACGTTTCCACATATTTTAAAGTTTCTTGCGCAAAAGAAAGAGTATGCTTCTTACTTTCCGCTTGCTCATTATTCAATTTTACATAATAAACGTTATGTAAACGAAAAGAAAGTAACGGATCACTATGCCATTATTCCGACTGAACAAGTTCCAGATTTGGAAAAACTGAGCCATGATGAGCGAAATATTTACGATCTGATCGTTCGACGATTGATCGCTGCCCATTGTGAAGAGGCGGTATTTGACTATACGACGATGATTACTCTTGTCGATGGACGGGCACGTTTCATTTCAAAAGGAAAAAAGCAAATACAAGCAGGATGGCGAGACGTCCTTATGTCACAAGATGATGATGTACAACTTTTACCGAATGTACAAAGCGGAGAAAAAGGAACGGTATATGATGTGCATGTGAAAGAGGGAAAAACACAACCGCCAAAGCGATACACAGAAGGCGAACTGATCACGTTAATGAAGACAGCAGGGAAATTTTTAGACGATGAACAACTAGAAAAAGTATTAGCAAAAACAGAAGGACTCGGCACGGAAGCGACGCGCGCCTCCATTATTACAACATTAAAGGAGCGAAACTATATCGAAATAAAAAATAATCAAGTATATGCAACCGATAAAGGAAAAGTATTAATTGAAGCGATCGGTCCACATATTTTAGCGTCACCCGAGATGACAGCGAAATGGGAGCAACGGTTAAGTGAAATTGGTGAACGGAAAGCGTCAGCGACACATTTTATGGAACAAGTCAAAAAATTAGCGGCGAAAATCGTAACAGATGCGGTGCAAATGGCAAGCGGCTGGTCGTTTGAAGGGATTGATACTGCTTCGATTCAGCGGAAGAAAAAAACAACGATCGGAAAACAAGTTGGGGTTTGTAAGCTTTGTGGAGGCTCGGTCATTGATAAAGGTTCGTTTTACGGTTGTGTCAACTATACAAAAATAAAGTGCTCATTTACGATTTCAAAAACGATGTTAGGAAAATCCATTTCACAAACAAACATAAAAAAATTGTTAACAGAAGGAAAGACAAATGTCATCAAAGGATTTAAAAAAGGAGAGAACACATTTAACGCCGCGCTCATATGGGATGAAAAAGAAAAACGTATATCGTTTTCGTTTGAAAAATAGGAGGACTGCCTCCTATTTTTCAACATCACCATTCCACTCGTTCATGCCGCCAGTCATATTATATATATTTGTAAACCCTTCTTTCGCTAGTAATTCGCTTGCTTGCGCTGAGCGATTACCTGAACGACAAACAACGATATATGTCTCGTCTTTTTTCAATTCATTTATGCGCTCTTGCAGTTGTTGTAAAGGAAGTAACATCGCGCCTGGAATATGACCAGAAGCGTATTCTTCTTCCGTGCGAACATCGAGAACGACAACGTCTCCTTTTTGTATCATTTGTGCGGCTTCATCAACAGAAATGTTTGTATAGCGCTCTTGTGCACATCCGCTTAGGATGAGGAGAAATGTGAATAAAAGAGCAGTCCATTTTTTCATCTTGTCATCAACCTCCGTATACAATCGAATACCCATACGTGTATTCTAACTTATTTTTTTCATTTCTTCAAACGTTTCGACACCATTGTTATTTTCATATGTAGTACAATGAAAAAAAGGTTTACATGGAAAGAAGGGAAAATGATGTATCAATCGATTATCGATTTGATCGGAAACACGCCCATTGTAAAGCTCAATCGGGTCGTTTTTCCAGAGGGAGCAAGTGTATATATAAAGCTCGAGTCTTTTAATCCAGGTGGAAGCGTGAAAGATCGCGCAGCTAGACGAATGATTGAACGAGCGGAAAAAGAAGGAAAAATCGTCCCTTATGAAAGCACAATTATTGAGCCGACATCAGGAAATACAGGGATCGGATTAGCGATGGTATGCGCTGCGAAAGGATATCGTTGCATCATTACGATGCCAGATAATGCAACGAAAGAACGGATCAATTTATTGAAAGCATATGGGGCAGAAGTGTACTTAACTCCTGCAGCTTTGCGCATGCAAGGGGCGATTGATGAAGCGTATCGGCTTGCGGAGAACATTCCAAACAGCTTTATACCCATGCAATTTGAAAATGAAGCAAATCCAGATGCTCATCGGGTTAGCACAGCGCTTGAAATTATAGAAGCATTTCCAGATGGGATTGATGCGTTTGTACTTACGGCGGGAACTGGCGGGACAGTGACAGGAACGGGAGAAGAATTAAAGAAAAAATTTCCTCGTTTACGCATTTATGTTGTGGAACCATATGGGTCTCCCGTCCTTTCGGGTGGGCAACCGGGGCCGCATAAAATTCCTGGTACTGGGCCAGGTTTTATTCCGCGCATTTTAAATCGAACGGTGTATGACGATATTTTGCTCGTCAAAGATGAAGAAGCGCAAATGATGGCAAGAAGATTAGCGAAAGAAGAAGGAATTTTCGTCGGAGCTTCAGCTGGAGCGGCAGCTTATTGTGCTATTCAAGTGGCGCGCACTCTTCCTGAAGATGCACGTGTGCTTTGCATGGCACCAGATACAGGGGAGCGATACTTATCCTCCGATTTATTTAGCAGATAAGAGCGATAAAAAATGTCGAGGCTATAAAATAAAAAGGAGTGATTGTATGTTTCAAGAAGAAGTAAAAACGATAGGCGGTCTTCGTCTTCATGTCATTTCGACAAAAAAATATAAAACGAATACGCTCGTATTAAAGATGAAAGCGCCGTTATGTGAAAAAGATGTAACGATGCGAGCTCTTGTTCCATACGTACTACAGAACGCTACCGAGCGGCATCCGTCGATGAAAGCGTTACGTACATATTTAGACGAACTATATGGTGCTACGTTACAAGTTGATTTAGCGAAAAAAGGAGAAAATCATATTATTACTATTCGAATGGATATTGCAAACGAAAAATTTTTAGGTGACACATCCCCATTATTACGTGAAGCGTTGACGTTATTTAGCGATATGTTATTTCGTCCGTTTACCGAGGAAGATGGGTTTTCTGTTGCGATCGTTGAACAGGAGAAACGAGCATTGAAACAAAAAATTCAATCGTTGTTTGACGATAAAATACGATATGCCCAACATCGACTCATGGAAGAAATGTATAAAGGTTCACCTTATGCGCTCGATGTTCACGGTAAACTAGAGGATGTCGATTCGATTGATGCCAAACGGTTATATGAACATTATGAGCACATGTTGAAACACGATGAAATAGATTTATACATTGTTGGAGATGTCATGTTAGCAGATGTAGAGCATGATGTGACTGAACGTTTTTCGTTACAAGTGCGCCCGCCGCGTTCAATAGCAACACCGACGATCATAAGACGAACAGATGTGCAAGAAGTTGTAGAAAAACAAGATGTGAAACAAGGGAAGCTTCATCTCGGTTATCGAACGAACACGACATATAATGATCCAGATTATGATGCGTTACAAGTATGGAATGGGATATTTGGAGGATTTGCACATTCAAAATTGTTTATTAATGTGCGCGAAAAAGCGAGTTTAGCTTATTACGCAGCTTCACGTATTGAAAGTCACCAAGGAATGATGATGGTCATGGCAGGAATTGACCCAAGCAAATACGAGCGTGCACTCGAAATCATCCATGCTCAAGCAGAAGCGATGCGTAACGGACAATTTAGCGATGAAGAAATCGTTCAAACAAAAGCGGTCATTCGTAATCAACTATTAGAAACGATTGATACAGCTAGAGGGATGATCGAAATGTCTTACCATAATGTCATTGCAACAAATCAACGTCCGTTACAACAATGGCTTGAAGGGATTGAAAAAGTGACGCGAGAAGATATCGTGCGTGTGGGGAAAAAAATTGAATTAGATACGATTTATTTTTTAACGGAGAAGGAAGGTGAGAAAAAATGAAACTCATTCACCACGATCAATTACAGGAACAATTATTTTATGAACGGTTAAACAATGGATTAGATGTTTACATTTTGCCAAAAAAAGAATTTAACAAAACATATGCAACCTTTACAACGAAATACGGTTCGGTGGATAACTACTTTACTCCATACGGAAAAACAACGATGAAAAAGGTACCAGATGGCATCGCTCATTTTTTAGAACATAAATTGTTTGAAAAAGAGGATGGCGATGTATTTCAAACGTTTAGCAAACAAGGCGCATCTGCGAATGCTTTTACGTCTTTCACACGCACGGCCTATTTATTTTCTAGTACAACAAATGTAGAAAAAAATTTAGAAACGTTACTGGATTTCGTGCAAGAGCCGTATTTTACAGAACAAACGGTTGAAAAGGAAAAAGGGATTATCGGTCAAGAAATTCGCATGTATGATGACAATCCGGATTGGCGTTTGTATTTTGGGACAATCGAAAGCATGTATCATCACCATCCCGTAAAAATTGATATTGCAGGAACGGTAGAGTCGATTTCACACATTACGAAAGACTTATTATATGAGTGTTATGAAACGTTTTATCATCCGAGCAACATGTTATTGTTTGTTACAGGCCCTATTGAGCCATCCGCTATACTTGAACAAATTCGAACGAATCAAGCGAAAAAAACGTTCCGTCCGCCAACAGAGATCGAGCGATTTCGTTATGAGGAGCCGACTCATGTTGCTCGTGAACGACATGTCATTGAAATGAACGTGCAAACGCCAAAATGTTTCGTTGGTATAAAAGCGAACAACGTATATACAAAAGGAAAAGAAAAGTTAAAACATGAATGTGCCATCGGTTTATTGCTTGACTATTTATTTGGGAAAAGCTCGCCGCATTATGAGCGATTGTATCAACAAGGATTAATTGACGAAACATTTATGGTCGACTATACGGAAGAAAGTGATTTTGGGTTCGGATTAGTTGGCGGTGATACATCGCAACCTGATCAATTAGCGGCAGAAATTCAGCGTATTCTTTTGGAGTTTGACGATATTGATGATGAGCAAGTCGAACGAATGAAAAGAAAAAAGATCGGCACATTTTTACGTTCGTTAAACTCTCTTGAATATATTGCAAATCAGTTTACTCGGTATGCGTTTGATCATATGAGTTTGTTCGATGTGGTAGAAACGTTACAATCATTAACATCTGACGATTTAAAAACGGTCGCTCGCGAATGTTTTGTTCGCGAACAGTTTACTGTATGTCAAGTTGTTCCGAAAAGGTGAAATGAGATGAAATATGCGTTAATTACGGGAGCGAGCGGGGGGATTGGGCAAGAAATTGCTCGGCAGCTCGCTAAAGATGGGTATGGTTTATACTTACATTACTACAAAAATGAACAATCCGTTCGACATGTAATGAAAGAACTATCCACAGACACATATGCGATTCAAGCTGATTTATCTCATCCTTCTGGAGTAGATGTGTTAATGTCTTCTATTTTCCATCCTATTGACGTGCTTATTCATAATAGTGGAATGAGTGCGTATGGATTGATGACGGACATGACTAATGAGCAAGTAGAACAAATGGTGCAACTGCATGTAACAAGTCCATTTTTACTGACAAAACGACTGTTGCCTTCTATGATTCAACAACGTCGTGGACAAATTGTAGTCATTTCATCCATTTGGGGACTAACCGGTGCGTCTTGCGAAGTGTTATATTCGATGGTAAAAGGTGCGCAAAATACATTTGTTAAAGCGTTAGCAAAAGAAGTTGCTCCAAGTGGCATACGAGTCAATGCGATCGCTCCAGGGGCCATTGATACACCGATGCTTCATGAGTTTACTGAAGAAGAAATTCAAGCTTTAATTGATGATATTCCACTCGGGCGAATAGGGAAGCCCGAAGATGTTGCAAAAGCTGTGTCATTTTTAATTTCTGATCATGCATCGTATATTACGGGACAAATTTTATCTGTAAATGGCGGTTGGTATTGTTAAGCAAGCATAATTTTTTATGTTGTGAGGCAAACTGTTCTTGAAACGAATTTCAAGGAGGTTTGCATATGTCTGTTCTTGATAATTTTGAACAATGGAAAAGCTTTTTAGCTGATCGTCTTCATCAAGCACAAGAGCAAGGGATGAACCAGCAAGTCATTTCGGATATTGCTTATCAAATTGGGGATTATTTGGCGAAACAAGTCGATCCGAAAAACCCAGAAGAGCGTGTACTTGCTGATTTGTGGCATGTCGCAAATGAGCAAGAGCAACATGCTATTGCAAACATGATGATTAAACTTGTCCAAAATAAATAAGTCATGTAAGCGCAAGCTGGTGATATCCACCAGCTTGTTTTACTATGTTTATCTGTTCACAAAAAACCCTCGTCCATTCTTTTCATTCTCGCATTCAAATGGTAAAATAAACATACATGCGTGTTTCGACAAAGCGTTGCTTAAATGATCGCATCGTGTAACGTAAAGGGGAGAAGGGGTATATGGAGAAAAAAGAATGGTATTTAGAGTATGAAATACATATGAATCGCCCGGGATTGTTAGGGGATATCGCATCGCTCCTTGGCATGCTTTCCATTAATATCGTCACGATCAACGGTGTGGATGATTCGCGGCGAGGTATGCTTTTGTTATGTAAAAGTCATGAACAAATTGAGCGCTTACAATCCATTTTAGCGACGATGGAAGATATTACGGTAACGAAATTACGTGAACCGAAGCTTCGGGACCGTCTTGCTGTTCGGCACGGGCGTTATATTCAGCGCGATGCTGATGACAAAAAGACGTTTCGCTTTGTTAGAGACGAGCTAGGTTTGCTCGTTGATTTTATGGCAGAGCTATTTAAACAAGAGGGGCATAAGTTAATTGGAATTCGTGGCATGCCACGCGTGGGGAAAACGGAATCGATCGTAGCTGCAAGCGTGTGTGCAAACAAGCGTTGGTTGTTTGTTTCTTCTACATTAATTAAACAGACGATTCGTAGTCAATTAATCGAAGATGAATATAGCGAAAATAATGTTTTTATTATTGACGGGATTGTTTCGACGCGTCGGTCAAACGAGCGACATTGGCAACTCATTCGTGAGCTCATGCGTCTACCGGCGACGAAAGTGATTGAACATCCTGATATTTTTGTAAGGCATACAGAATATAAGCTCGACGACTTTGACTATATCATTGAATTGCGTCACGATGCAGATGAGGAAATTACGTATGATCTCGTTGATCAGTCTTCATTTTTTGGAAATGACGGATTTTCAAATATCGATTTTTAAAGATGGAAGGTGTTTCCGTTGACAGAGTTAGGGAAGCGTTTGAAAGAAGCGAGAGAACAACGTCATATGAGTTTAGATGATTTGCAAGAAATCACTAAAATTCAAAAACGATATTTAATCGCAATTGAACAAGGAAATTATGTCATTATGCCAGGAAAATTTTATGTTCGAGCATTTATTCGGCAATATGCTGAGGCAGTCGGCCTTGATGCTGACGAACTGTTTGAGCAATATGCAAACGAAATTCCAAATGCCCAACAAGAAGAACTTCCTGGCGAACTATCGCGTGTAAAATCGCGACAATTATCAGAACAAGGCGCAAAAGTGCTCGATGTTCTTCCGAAAATTTTAATTGGTACATTAGTGATTGGAGTGGCTGTTGTTCTTTGGTTTTTTTTCCAAAATCGGACGGTGAACGAAAAACCACAAGAGCAAGTGATTAACGAAAAGACAGAATTTGAACAGTCCGAGCAAGCAAACGAGCAACAACCGGAAAAACAAAGTGAACAACAGTCTGAAAACGAAGGAGAAAATGAACAGCAGGAACAACCATTAGAAGCGACGGTTAAAGTGATTGAAACGAATGGAAGAAGATCGACACTTGAAGTGACAGGAGAGCAATTGATCATTGACATTGCAACAAAAGGAGATGCTTGGATTGAAGTGAAAAATGGAAAAGGAAAGGCGTTTGCACGGAAAATGATGTATGCGAATCAATCTGAAACATTTGATTTAACAAATGAAACAGAAGTATTGCTAGTCATCGGACAAACATTGAATGCAGAAGTAAAAATAAACGGGCAGACGCTACAATACCCTGTCAATCCAAACGATCATGTGCGCCAAGATATTACTATTATCTATAAAAAACAATAATGTTGGATGAAGTGTTGGAGGTCAGTGTTGTGAATATACCGAATCAAATTACGATTGCGCGAATGTTGCTTATTCCTTTCTTTCTTATTTTTTTGTTGGCACCGATTGATTTCGGTGTGATTCAAATCGGAACAGAACAGCTGCCGGTAACACACGCCATAGCTGCGCTTATTTTTATCATCGCATCAACAACCGATTGGGTTGATGGATACTATGCACGAAAATATGGATTAGTAACGAATTTAGGGAAGTTTCTTGACCCTCTCGCAGATAAATTACTTGTATCTGCTGCGCTCATTGCGCTTGTCCAATTAGGTTTAGCTCCTGCATGGATCGTGATTGTCATTATTAGCCGTGAATTTGCTGTAACCGGATTACGGCTTGTTTTAGCGGGAGAAGGTGAAGTGGTAGCAGCAAATATGCTTGGAAAAATTAAAACGTGGACGCAAATTGTAGCGATTGCTGCGCTTCTTTTGCATAATCTTCCTTTTTCACTTTTGTCGTTTCCGTTTGCGGACATTTCGTTGTGGGTTGCACTTATTTTCACGATTTGGTCAGGATGGGATTACTTTGCGAAAAATAAACAAGCATTTCGTCATTCAAAGTAAATAAAAAGGGATGGGAGAAAGATGAAAGCAGAACTCATTGCGGTCGGTTCAGAACTTTTACTTGGTCAAATTGCAAATACGAACGCTCAGTTTTTATCGCAACAATTAGCTGAAATAGGAATAGATGTGTATTACCATACGGTTGTTGGCGATAACCCTCAAAGGCTTACACATGCGATTGAAGTAGCGAAGCAACGCTCGAACTTAATCATTTTCACAGGGGGACTTGGTCCGACAAAAGACGATTTAACGAAAGAAACAATTGCAAACATGTTAAATAAATCGCTCGTTTTAGATGAAGAAGCATGGCATTCTATTTGTGATTATTTTGCGAAAACGAAGCGCCCAATGTCTCCGAACAATCGAAAACAAGCGCTCGTATTGGAAGGAAGTTATGTGTTAAAAAATGAACATGGGATGGCCCCGGGAATGGCAATAACTGTTGATCACATCACGTACATGCTCCTCCCGGGACCGCCAAAAGAAATGCAACCGATGTTCATCAAATATGGACGTCCTTTTTTATTGCAAAAACGTCATGTTCGCGAGAAAATTGTTTCGCGTGTTCTCCGTTTTTTTCATATCGGTGAATCACAGTTAGAAGCAGAAATTGAGGATTTCATCGATGCTCAAACAAATCCGACGATTGCTCCACTGGCGTCTGATGGCGAAGTAACTCTTCGCTTAACAGCGAAGCATGAGCGTGAAGAAGAAGCAAAGCGGCTCATTGATGAGTTGGAGCAAAACATTTTAGCCCGCGTTCGTCCTTACTTTTACGGTTATAATGATGACACGTTGTTTAGCAAATTGTTAGCTACATTAAAAGAAAACAATCAGACGCTCGCTGTTGCTGAAAGTTTAACGGGAGGTTTATTTTTAGAAGAAATGACAGCACTTCCAACGGCTTCTACAGTCATCGTGGGGGGAGTTGTTTGTTATACGAATGAAATAAAGGAAAATGTGCTCCATGTGCCGAAAGAAATATTACAAACGGAGGGGGCAGTTAGTGAACGATGTGCGCAGTTGATGGCAGAAAATGTTCGAAAGCTTTGCGGAAGCGATATCGGTATTAGTTTTACAGGTGTTGCAGGACCGGACGAGTTGGAAGGAAAGCCAGTAGGAACGGTATGGATAGGGATTGCAACAGAACAAGGAACAAAGACATTTGCCCTTACATTATCAGGCGGACGCCAAGCCATTCGGATGCGTACAGCGAAATACGGTTGTTATTATTTGCTGCAGTTGCTACATTAATTTACGAACACTCATTCGATTTTTTCTTGGCAAATAAATAGAAAAGCTGTATAGTAATAAGTAGCAGTTACTGCTTTATTTTTCACAAGCAAAAGGAGGAGTTTCTTTGAACGATCGTCAAGCAGCATTAGAACAAGCGTTAAAGCAAATTGAGAAGCAGTTTGGAAAAGGTTCAATTATGAAGCTAGGGGAGCAAACAGATCGTCAAATTTCGACGGTATCGAGCGGTTCCCTTGCTCTTGATATTGCGCTAGGTGTAGGAGGATATCCGCGCGGACGGATTATTGAAATTTACGGTCCGGAGTCTTCGGGGAAAACAACGGTTGCCCTTCACGCGATTGCAGAAGTGCAAAAGCAAGGAGGTCAAGCTGCATTTATTGATGCGGAACATGCGTTAGACCCTATTTATGCTGAAAAATTAGGGGTTAATATCGATGAATTGTTGCTTTCACAGCCAGATACAGGAGAGCAAGCGTTAGAAATCGCCGAAGCACTTGTGCGAAGTGGGGCAGTTGACATTATCGTCATTGACTCAGTCGCAGCTCTTGTTCCGAAGGCAGAAATTGAAGGGGAAATGGGGGATGCTCACGTTGGATTGCAGGCGCGACTCATGTCCCAAGCGCTACGTAAACTATCAGGCGCCATCAACAAATCTAAAACGATCGCTATCTTCATTAACCAAATAAGGGAAAAAGTGGGTGTTATGTTTGGGAACCCAGAGACAACCCCTGGGGGTCGTGCATTGAAGTTTTATGCGTCTGTTCGTTTAGAAGTGCGTCGTGCAGAACAAATTAAACAAGGCAACGACATGGTTGGAAATAAGACGAAAATTAAAGTCGTGAAAAACAAAGTGGCGCCGCCGTTTAAAACAGCGGATGTAGATATTATGTATGGCGAAGGAATTTCAAAAGAAGGCGAAATTATTGATATGGGTGCTGAACTCGACATTATCCAAAAAAGTGGCGCTTGGTATTCATATAAAGATGAGCGACTAGGACAAGGACGAGAAAATGCAAAACAATTTTTAAAGGAAAATCCACACATTATGGAAGAAATTGCGCGTGAAATTCGCCAACATTATGGCATTACAGCAGGCGCAGCGACGACATCTGTGCGCGAAGATGATCTAGACTTTTTAGAGTAAAAAATTGTTCGAAAAGGCCACCTTGCTTCAATAAAAAAGTAATGATGTGCATATATAGTTATGGAAAGGGTGCTCCGTTATTTTTGGAACACCCTCTCTTTTTGGAAAATAAAACGATATGAAACGCTTTCCCACAATGACAAGCCTTGACAATATGGAAGGCCACCTTTAAAATGTACATGTATATTTGACAATTTTGAAGTGTATGTTGAATGGTTGCAATGTACATGCCGACATTGATGAAGTAACGAATTTATAGCAAGAGGAGGTGAGGACAATGGGTGAAACGATCATCTCCGCTTTGCTTGCCCTAGTCGTCGGTGCAGTTGTTGGCTTTTTTGTTCGTAAATCCATTGCCGAGGCAAAAATTGGTGGTGCACAAGCAGCTGCCAAACAAATGATCGAAGAAGCGAAACGAGAAGCAGACGCATTGAAAAAAGAGGCGCTTCTTGAAGCAAAGGATGAGATTCACAAACTTCGCGTTGAAGCAGAACGAGAAATTCGCGAACGAAGAAGTGAGTTACAAAAACAGGAAAACCGTTTGTTGCAAAAGGAAGAGAATCTCGATCGAAAGGATGAAGCGTTAAACAAGCGAGAAGCATTGCTTGAAAAGAAAGAGAATTCTCTGAATGAAAGACAACAGCATATTGAAGAGATGGAAAGCAAAGTGGAAGAACTCGTTCGAAAAGAACAAGCCGAACTAGAGCGCATTTCTAGTTTGACGCGTGACGATGCACGCCAAATCATTTTAGAGCGTGTAGAAAAAGAACTTTCGCATGAAATTGCGCTCATGGTTAAAGAGGCAGAAACGAAAGCGAAAGAAGAAGCGGATAAAAAAGCAAAAGAAATTTTATCGCTTGCCATTCAACGTTGTGCTGCTGATCATGTAGCAGAAACAACTGTA
Source organism: Anoxybacillus sp. MB8 (assembly GCF_011006755.1). NCBI lineage: Bacteria > Bacillati > Bacillota > Bacilli > Caryophanales > Anoxybacillaceae > Anoxybacillus > Anoxybacillus sp. MB8. The sequence continues at coordinate 58,988 of NZ_RXXX01000004.1, read as the reverse complement.
TCTGTTGTGAACTTGCCGAATGACGAAATGAAAGGCCGAATCATCGGACGTGAAGGGCGTAACATTCGTACATTAGAAACGTTAACAGGTATTGACCTTATCATTGATGATACGCCGGAAGCGGTCATTTTATCTGGTTTTGATCCGATCCGTCGTGAAACAGCGCGTATTGCGCTAGATAAACTCGTTCAAGACGGGCGTATCCATCCAGCACGAATTGAAGAGATGGTCGAGAAGGCGAGAAGAGAAGTGGATGAACATATTCGTGAAGTGGGAGAACAAACGACGTTTGAAGTTGGTGTCCACGGATTGCATCCAGATTTAATTAAAATTTTAGGGCGTTTGAAGTTCCGTACAAGCTATGGACAAAATGTGCTTAAACATTCGATGGAAGTGGCATATTTAGCTGGTTTAATGGCAGCTGAGTTAGGAGAAGATGAAATGCTTGCAAGACGAGCAGGTCTCCTTCATGACATCGGAAAAGCTGTTGACCATGAAGTAGAAGGAAGCCATGTCGAAATCGGGGTAGAGCTCGCAACGAAATATAAAGAGCATCCGGTTGTCATTAACAGCATTGCGTCCCATCATGGCGATACGGAACCGACGTCGATTATCGCTGTTCTTGTCGCTGCTGCAGACGCTTTATCTGCTGCTCGACCAGGCGCTCGTAGCGAAACATTGGAAAACTACATTCGTCGACTTGAAAAGCTTGAAGAAATTGCTGAGTCGTATGAAGGTGTTGAAAAATCATATGCGATCCAAGCTGGACGTGAAATTCGTATCATGGTTAAGCCAGATATGATTGATGACTTGGAAGCGCATCGTTTAGCACGTGACATTCGCAAGCGTATCGAAGAAGAGCTTGATTACCCAGGGCATATTAAAGTTACAGTGATTCGCGAAACACGAGCTGTTGAATACGCAAAGTAAAAGCTACTCCTTATTCGGGGTAGCTTTTTCGTATTGATAAATGCTTTATTTTGTGCGAAACTGAAAAATAGAGATCATGAGTATAGAAAGGGTAGTACAATGAAAATATTATTTATCGGTGATGTCGTAGGACAGCCGGGACGAAAAATGATTGATGAATATGTGCCGAAACTGAAAGCAAAATATAAGCCCCATGTTATTGTTGTAAACGGTGAAAATGCAGCGGGTGGAAAAGGAATTACTGAAAAAATATATCGTCGTTTTGTAGAAATAGGAGTGCATGTAGTGACGCTTGGCAATCATGCGTGGGATAATCGTGAAGTTTTCGAGTTTATTGACCAAGCGAAAGTGCTCGTTCGTCCAGCCAATTTTCCAATAGGTACACCTGGAAAAGGGATCGTATTTGTTCATGTGGAAGGATATGAAGTAGCGATTATTAGCTTACAAGGAAGAACTTTTTTACCAGCGATCGATTGCCCGTTTAAAAAAGCGGATGAATTAGTCGAGATGGCGCTTGCGCGGACTCCTGTGATTCTCGTTGATTTTCATGCAGAAGCAACGAGTGAGAAACAAGCGATGGGATGGTACTTAGATGGCCGAGTAAGCGCAGTAGTTGGCACGCATACACACGTTCAAACCGCTGACTCACGCATTTTGCCAAATGGAACAGGATACATTACTGATGTCGGTATGACGGGTCCTTATGACGGTATTTTAGGAGTTGATCGCGAAGCTGTATTGCGCAAATTTTTAACAGGGCTTCCGGTTCGATTTGAAGTGACGACAGGTCGAACACAATTGAATGCTGTGCTCATTGAAATAGACGAAAAAACCGGAAAAACGAGGTCTATTCAACGAATTATTATCAATGACGATCATCCGTATTTTGACTAGTTCCTCTTTTAAGATTTTTCTGAAAAAAATACATATCGTAGCAGGAATACGAGCAAACAGGGACGAATATATAATGAACAGTACAACTTTTCATAAGCAATTGTTAGAAACGAGGAGGAGCTAGAAATGGAAATATTAAAAGTTTCAGCAAAATCTAATCCTAATTCCGTAGCTGGTGCACTTGCAGGCGTGTTAAGAGAACGCGGTGCAGCTGAAATTCAAGCCATTGGCGCAGGTGCATTAAATCAGGCCGTTAAGGCAGTAGCGATCGCGCGAGGATTCGTAGCACCGAGCGGAGTTGATCTCATTTGTATTCCTGCGTTTACGGACATTCAAATTGATGGGGAAGAGCGGACAGCAATTAAGCTTATTGTTGAGCCGCGTTAATACACATAAACCTGTTTGCTTACATAGCAAACAGGTTATTTTTATCATATCCGAAAGAGCGAATTTTCGTATGGAGGGGTCGTTGTGCGTATATTTGACGCTCATTGTGATGTTTTATATCAACTATTTTGTGACCAAGATGTATCGTTTGAGCGGAGTTCATCGCTACATGTCACATACGATGGATTGAAGCAGGCCGGTGTAACTGTACAAGGATTTGCGATTTATATTCCGAAACATGTCAGACCAGAATCACGCTTTTTTGTCGCGTTAGAGATGATTGATGATTTTTACGAGAAAATTGTGTCGCAACCGAATATGAAAGTTGTTCGCTCAAAAAAAGAAATCGATCAACTACAACCGAATGAAATTGGAGCGATGCTCACATTAGAAGGATGTGAAGCCATAGGAGAAAGTTTAACGCAGTTGCGCACACTTCTTCGCCTTGGTGTTCGCTCTGTTGGTTTAACGTGGAATGATGCGAATATGGTAGCAGACGGTGCTCTAGAGCAACGTGGGGGAGGGTTGACGAGGTTCGGAAAAGAAGTCGTTCAATTATTAAATGAACAACAGTGTTGGACGGATGTATCTCATTTAAGTGAACGAGCGTTTTGGGATGTTATGGAATTAGCTCAATATCCGATCGCTTCACATTCGAATGCATATACGCTTTGTCCGCATCCTCGCAATTTGCGTGATGATCAAATCCAAGCACTCATTAAGAAAAATGGAGTCATCGGCGTGACGTTTGTTCCGCAATTTTTGCGTCACGATGCCCATACGACAACAGTGACAGATGTATTACGGCATGTCGATCATATTTGTTCGTTAGGTGGAGAAAATCACATCGGTTTTGGATCTGATTTTGACGGCATTTTTGAAACGGTTGATCAATTGGAAAATGTTGCTCATTATCCGCATTTCATTGATGAATTGTTAAAGCACTTTAAAGAGGAACAGGTAAAAAAATTTTTGTTTTGCAATTTTTATGAGCGAATCCCCCAATAAAATCGAAAGAAAAATTCACATTTTTGTAACAAATATGTTGCAATTTTTTTTCAATAGGGCTAGAATGAAAGCGTTTAGTATATGAAATTTTTCAAAAAATTTATTAAGCGAAATGGTAGAGCTTTTTTTGGAAAAGTGCTACACTTATAATCGTAAAACGTTACGTTACAATTGATGGAACTTTAAAGGGGTGTAAGACATGATTAGTCAACTTTCGTGGAAAGTTGGAGGACAACAAGGGGAAGGTATTGAAAGTACGGGAGAGATATTCTCCATTGCGCTCAACCGACTAGGCTACTACTTATACGGTTATCGCCACTTTTCATCTCGCATTAAAGGTGGTCACACGAACAATAAAATTCGTGTTAGCACGACACAAGTTCGTTCGATTGCCGATGATCTTGATATATTAGTAGCTTTTGACCAAGAGACAATTGATTTCAACTTCCATGAGTTACGTCAAGGCGGGATCGTCATCGCAGATGCGAAGTTTAATCCGACGATTCCGGACGAGTCAAGAGCTACGTTGTATGCGGTTCCATTTACAGATATTGCAACAGAATTAGGAACAGCATTAATGAAAAACATGGTTGCAGTCGGAGCTTCTAGCGCAGTACTCGGTCTCGATATTAGCGTATATGAAGGGGTCGTTCAGGAGATTTTCGGTCGCAAAGGTGAGCAAGTTGTTGCGAAAAATATGGAAGCGATCAGAGCGGGCGCTCAGTTTATGCGCGAACAGCTTGGTGACAACATTCAATTAATGCAGCTTGAAAAAGCAGATGGCAAAAAGAGAATGTTTATGATTGGAAATGACGCGATTGCGCTTGGTGCGCTTGCTGGCGGTGCACGTTTTATGGCCGCTTATCCAATTACACCGGCATCTGAGATTATGGAATATTTAATTAAAAAGCTTCCGCAGTTTGGTGGCACGGTCATTCAAACAGAAGATGAAATTGCTGCTTGTACAATGGCTATTGGTGCAAACTATGCGGGTGTGCGTACGTTGACAGCTTCGGCTGGGCCAGGTCTTTCGCTCATGATGGAAGCGATCGGATTAGCCGGAATTACAGAAACGCCGATTGTCATTGTTGATACGCAACGTGGTGGCCCAAGTACAGGTCTTCCGACGAAACAAGAACAGTCAGATTTAATGGCCATGATTTACGGTACACATGGCGAGATTCCGAAAGTAGTCATCGCTCCGAGTACTGTACAAGAAGCGTTTTACGATATGGTCGAAGCGTTTAACATTGCAGAAGAATATCAATGCCCAGTCATCGTTTTAACAGACTTACAACTTTCGTTAGGAAAGCAAACTGTTGAGCCGCTAGAGTATGACAAAATTGAAATTCGTCGCGGCAAACTTGTCACAGGAGAACTTCCTGAAATTCCAGACAAAGGTTGCTTCAAACGATATGAAGTGACTGAAGACGGTGTATCACCACGCGTATTGCCGGGAATGAAAAACGGTATTCACCATGTGACAGGTGTTGAGCACGATGAAACAGGTCGTCCTTCTGAAGTCGCAGCGAACCGTATTGCACAAATGGATAAGCGTTTACGCAAGTTAAAACATATTCAATTCCCGACACCAGTTCATAAACATGTGAAGCATGAAGAAGCAGATATATTAATTGTCGGATTTAACTCGACGCGTGGGGCGATTGAAGAGGCGATGGAACGATTAGAACGCGATGGTATAAAAGTAAACCATGCTCACGTTCGTCTCATTCATCCGTTCCCGACGGAAGAAATGTTGCCGCTTGTGCAATCAGCGAAAAAAGTTGTTGTTGTTGAAAATAACGCAACAGGACAACTTGCCAACATCTTAAAAATGAACGTTGGACATGCTGAGAAAGTATTTAACGTGTTGAAGTATGATGGCAACCCGTTCTTACCGCACGAAGTTTATACAAAATGCAAGGAGTTGTTTTAAACATGGCGACATTTAAAGATTTCCGTAATAATATTAAACCGAACTGGTGTCCAGGTTGTGGCGACTTTTCTGTGCAAGCAGCCATTCAGCGCGCAGCTGCCAACGTTGGACTTGAACCACATGAACTTGTTGTTGTCTCTGGAATTGGTTGTTCAGGTCGTATTTCTGGTTATATTAACTCATATGGCTTCCATGGTGTTCACGGCCGAGCGCTTCCAATTGCTCAAGGGGTAAAAATGGCAAATCGCGATTTGACTGTTATTGCTGCTGGTGGCGACGGCGACGGATTTGCGATCGGAATGGGGCATACAATTCATGCTATTCGACGTAACATCGACATTACGTACATCGTCATGGATAACCAAATTTACGGATTAACAAAAGGTCAAACATCACCGCGCAGTGAAGTTGGATTTAAAACGAAGAGTACGCCACAAGGGTCAGTTGAGCCAGCGTTGTCGATTATGGAAATGGCATTAACAGCAGGGGCAACATTCGTCGCTCAAAGCTTTTCTAGCGATTTAAAAGAGTTGACGCAATTAATTGAAGAGGGTATGAAGCATAAAGGGTTCTCACTCATTAACGTATTTAGCCCTTGCGTCACATACAATAAAGTGAACACATATGATTGGTTTAAAGACAATTTAACGAGCTTAAGTTCAATTGAAGGATACGATCCGTCTAATCGCGAAATGGCCATGCAAACGTTAATGAAACATAAAGGGCTTGTGACAGGGCTTATTTATCAAAATAAAGAACGTAAATCATATCAAGATCTTGTGCCTGGTTATAGCGAAAAACCACTAACTGAAGCGGATTTAACAATGAGTAAAGAAAAATTTGATCAACTCGTTGCAGAGTTTATGTAAGATAGAAAAGAGGGTGGTAGCGGCCATCCTCTTTTTCATGGAAAAAACATTGTTTAAAAGTCCGGAAAATAATATACTATGTTAGTGTGCATCTATGAACAAAAGAAAGGAGAATAATGATGAACGAAAAACAACGTTTACAGTACACAGCACAAATTGAAACAGATCATCCAACGGACAAAAAATCCGCTTTGGATGAAAATTTACAGCGTCTAAAGCAAAAAACGAGTCAAGATTATGAAAAATATTTTTCAACTGTATTTGTTCCCCCATCTTTGAAAGAAGCAAAAAAACGCGGAAAAGAGGAAGTAAAATATCATAAAGATTTTTCTATTCCAGAAGAATTTCGCGGTATGGGGAATGGTCGCAAATTTTACATTCGTACGTATGGTTGCCAAATGAACGAGCACGACACAGAAGTGATGGCTGGTATTTTTATGGCGCTTGGTTATGAACCGACAGATCGCCCTGAAGATGCAAACGTCATTTTGTTAAATACATGTGCGATTCGTGAAAACGCGGAAAACAAAGTATTCGGAGAAATTGGCCACTTAAAGCCATTGAAACAAAACAACCCTGATTTATTGCTTGGGGTATGTGGCTGTATGTCGCAAGAAGAGTCAGTTGTTAATAAAATTTTAAAACAATTCCAATACGTTGATATGATTTTTGGTACGCACAATATTCATCGTCTTCCGTATATTTTGAAAGAAGCATACATGTCAAAAGAAATGGTTGTTGAAGTATGGTCAAAAGAAGGCGATGTCATTGAGAATTTACCGAAAGTGCGAAAAGGAAATATTAAAGCGTGGGTTAATATTATGTACGGTTGCGATAAGTTTTGTACGTACTGTATTGTTCCATATACACGTGGCAAAGAGCGCAGCCGCCGTCCAGAAGATATTATCCAAGAAGTACGTCACTTAGCCGCACAAGGATATAAAGAAATTACTCTTTTAGGACAAAACGTGAATGCGTATGGAAAAGACTTTACCGATATGAAATATGGTCTCGGTGATTTAATGGATGAATTACGCAAAATTGATATTCCACGCATTCGTTTCACTACAAGTCATCCGCGTGATTTTGATGACCGTTTAATTGAAGTGTTGGCGAAAGGCGGAAATTTAGTTGAGCACATTCACTTGCCTGTACAGTCTGGAAGTAGTGAAGTGTTAAAAATGATGGCGCGTAAATATACGCGTGAACAATATTTGGAGCTTGTTCGTAAAATTAAAGAAGCCATTCCAGGTGTCGCGCTTACAACGGACATCATTGTCGGGTTCCCAAATGAAACGGATGAGCAATTTGAAGAAACGTTGTCGCTCTATCGCGAAGTCGAATTTGATTCAGCATTTACGTTCATTTACTCGCCACGTGAAGGAACGCCGGCAGCAAAAATGGTTGACAACGTGCCAATGGAAGTGAAAAAAGAGCGTTTACAACGATTAAATGCATTAGTAAACGAAATTTCTGCGAAAAAAATGAAGGAATATGAGGGACAAATTGTCGAAGTATTAGTAGAAGGGGAAAGCAAAAACAATCCAGATGTTCTTGCTGGATACACGCGCAAAAACAAGCTTGTTAATTTCGTTGGGCCAAAGTCTGCGATCGGTCAACTGGTGAACGTGCGAATTACAGAAGCGAAAACGTGGACGTTAAACGGAGAAATGGTAGAAGAAGCGATTGAGGTGAAATAACGTGGCGAAATATACGAAAGATGACATCGTACAGAAGGCAAAAGAATTAGCTAAAATGATTGCTGAAACAGAAGAAGTGGAAATTTTTAAACAAGCAGAAGCAAAAATTCATGAAAATGAAAAAGTGCGCACGATGATTGCTAAAATTAAATCGTTACAAAAACAAGCTGTCAACTTACAACATTATGGAAAAATTGAAGCGCTGAAAAAAGTGGAAGCAGAAATTGACGACATTTACGAACAGCTATCAGACATTCCGATTGTAGAACAATTTAAACAATCACAAATAGAAATTAACGATTTATTGCAACTTGTTGCATCCACCATTTCAAAAACAGTGACAGACGAAATTATTACATCGACAGGTGGCGATGTGTTACGCGGAGAAACAGGTGCCCAAGTGAAACATAGCCATTGCGGTCATTGTCATGAATGAGTCCATTCCCTATGGGCTCTTTTTTTTATTTTTTGTACATATTTCGAAGAAGTTGCATACAATGAACTATACGGAATGATTGTTTTTTTATGTACACTTTTATGTTTCCTGTGCATAGGATAAAATGAACAATGCATTTTTGAGGAGGGTTTGTTTCATGTCCCAATACAGAGAAATTATTACAAAGGCAGTCGTGGGAAAAGGACGAAAGTTTACGCAATCGACGCATACCGTTTCCGCGCAACATCGTCCGACAAGCGTGCTCGGTTGCTGGATTATTAATCATCGATACGAAGCGAAAAAAGTGGATCGTAGTGTTGAAATTCATGGAAAGTATGATGTGAACGTTTGGTATTCGTACAACGATAATACGAAAACGGAAGTGCTGACAGAAACTGTATCGTACACAGATGTCATTCCGTTAAAGTATCGTAATGAAGAGCTGATTAGTGAAGAGCAAGAAGTGATTGCGCGCGTTGTTCAACAGCCGAATTGTTTAGAATGCACGATTGCTCCAAATGGAAATAAAGTCACTGTGGAAGTAGAGCGCGAGTTTGTTGCAGAAGTCATTGGAGAAACGAAAGTACGCATCGCCGTCGTAGATACATCATCAGACGAGGTAGAGGAAGATATTGATGCAGAATTAGAACAATTAGATGAAGAGCTTCTTCAAGAAGAAAGCAATAAAAACTAGGAAGTTTATTCTTCCTAGTTTTTATTTTTGATATAATAATTGAAGTCAATATTTTGGGCGTTGGAGGAAAAATCATGGCTTATACACCAATGATTCAGCAATATTTAACAATTAAGTCACAATATAAAGATGCATTTTTGTTTTTTCGTCTCGGTGATTTTTATGAAATGTTTTTTGAAGATGCCATTAAAGCGTCACAAGAGTTAGAAATTACTTTGACCAGCCGCGATGGTGGCGGGGAAGAACGAGTGCCGATGTGCGGTGTGCCTTATCATTCGGCTGCCATGTACATCGAGCGTTTAATTGAGAAAGGATATAAAGTTGCGATTTGTGAACAAGTCGAAGATCCAAAAACGGCCAAAGGGGTTGTGCGTCGAGAAGTTGTGCAACTGATTACCCCCGGAACAGTGATGGAAGGAAAGCAACTAGAAGAGAAAGCAAACAACTATTTAGCTTCATTAACGTCATTTGAAGATGGTACGTACGGATTTGCATATACGGATTTAACAACCGGTGAAAGTCGTATGACGATGCTTCATTCATTTGAAGATGTATTCAATGAAATTTACTCGATTGGCACAAAAGAAATCGTTGTCGCGACCGAGTACAAAGAACAATGTCAACCTCTGAAGGAGCGATATGCTCTTACCATTTCGTGTGAAGATGAAACGATGATTCCACCTTCTTGTGAATCGATTGTTTCTCATTTGAAACAAGAAAAATTACTTGTGACGTTTGGAAGGTTATTAAATTATTTAATTAAAACGCAAAGACGGAATTTAGCCCATTTACAGCCTGTAGAGTTGTATGAAGTTGATGCACATATGAAAATCGATGTGTATTCCAAACGAAATTTAGAGTTAACAGAAACGATTCGAACGAAAGGGAAAGCGGGCTCCCTTTTTTGGCTTCTTGATGAAACGATGACAGCTATGGGGGGGCGTTTGCTTAAACAATGGATCGACCGCCCATTATTAGATCGTGAAAAAATTGAACAGCGATTACACATGGTTGAACAACTGCTCATGCACTATTTCGAGCGACAAGAACTGCGCGAATATTTGCGTGGTGTATATGATTTAGAGAGACTGGCTGGCCGTGTGGCATTTGGAAATGTGAATGCGCGCGATCTCATTCAATTGAAAAAATCGTTAAAGCAAGTTCCGTTCATTTCTACCCTTCTTATGAACATGCGTGACGAGCATATTCAATCCTTTGCCGAACATTTAGATGCATGCGAGGACCTTGTTCAATTGTTGGAAGAGGCGATTGAAGAAAATCCGCCGCTTTCTGTGAAAGACGGTGGAATCATTAAAGATGGTTATAACGAAACGTTAGATCGATTTCGGGATGCTAGTCGAAACGGAAAAACATGGATTGCGCAGTTAGAAGCGAAAGAGCGGGAGTTAACAGGAATTAAGTCGTTAAAGATTGGCTACAACCGAGTGTTTGGATATTATATTGAAGTAACAAAAGCAAATTTACATTTGTTGCCGGAAGGACGATATGAGCGTAAACAAACGTTAGCTAATGCGGAACGATTTGTGACGAAAGAGTTGAAAGAAAAAGAAGCGCTCATTTTAGAAGCAGAAGAAAAAAGTATGGAATTAGAATACGAACTGTTTGTTTCTATCCGTGAACAGGTAAAGCAATATATTGTTCGTTTGCAAAAATTAGCGAAATATATAAGTCAACTAGATGTTTTACAATGTTTTGCGACTGTTAGTGAAAAATATAACTACTGTAAACCTCAGTTTTCTTATGATCGCCGTCTTGTCATTCAACAAGGGCGACATCCTGTTGTGGAAAAGGTGTTAGGATCGAACGTCTACGTTCCAAACGACTGTTATATGGATGCCGAACGAGAAATGCTCCTCATTACAGGGCCAAATATGTCTGGGAAAAGCACATATATGCGTCAAATTGCATTAACAGCCATTATGGCGCAAATTGGATGTTTTGTTCCAGCACAAGAAGCGATATTACCGATTTTTGATCAAGTGTTTACGCGTATTGGAGCGGCTGACGATTTAGTTGCAGGTCAAAGTACATTTATGGTGGAAATGTTGGAAGCGCGTCATGCGATCGTCCATGCGACACAAAACAGCCTTATTTTATTTGATGAAATTGGTCGCGGAACATCCACATATGATGGTATGGCGCTTGCTCAAGCCATGATCGAATACATTCATGATCGCATTGGTGCCAAAACGTTATTTAGTACGCATTATCATGAATTAACAGCGCTTGAACGACGATTGCCGCGTTTAAAAAATGTTCATGTTAGCGCAATTGAAGAAAATGGGACCGTCATCTTTTTGCATAAAATTAAAGAAGGTCCAGCAGATAAAAGTTATGGTATTCATGTAGCCCAGTTAGCGAAGTTACCGTTAGATTTAATTCAAAGGGCGGAACAAATTTTACGTGAATTTGAAACAAATTCAACGGGTGTGGCGAAAGAAAATAGAGAAACGTTTGAACAGTTAAGTATGTTTGCCGAGCAACATCACGAAGAGCGTTCGAGCGTATCGAAAAAAGAGAAAGAAGTGATCAAGCGCATCCAGTCTCTTCAGTTGCTTGATATGACGCCGCTTGAAGCGATGAATAAACTATATGAAATTCAAAAGCTATTAAAATGAAAGGAGGGGAATTGTGGGGAAAATTCGCAAGTTGGACGATGCGTTAGCGAATAAAATTGCGGCAGGTGAAGTCGTTGAACGACCAGCTTCTGTCGTGAAAGAGCTTGTTGAGAACGCGATTGATGCCCATAGCACGATCATTGAAGTAGAGTTAGAAGAAGCGGGATTAGCGAAAATTCGAGTCGTTGATAATGGTGATGGATTAGAGGAGGAAGATTGTTTTTTAGCGTTTGAACGGCACGCAACAAGCAAAATTAAAGATGAAGCGGATTTATTCCGCATTCGTACGCTCGGTTTTAGAGGGGAAGCGTTACCTAGTATTGCCTCTGTCTCGCATTTGGAACTGAAGACGAGCACAGGGGAAGGTCCGGGAACGTTGCTCGTTTTAAAAGGGGGAGAGCTTGTACAAAATGGCCGGACGAGCAGTCGAAAAGGAACGGATATTACTGTTTCGCACTTATTTTTCAATACGCCCGCTCGCTTAAAATATATGAAAACGATTCATACGGAACTTGGACATGTTGTGGATGTGATGAATCGTTTAGCGCTTGCTCATCCACATATTTCGTTTCGATTAACACATAATGGAAAACAACTGTTTTATACGAACGGAAATGGGGATGTGCGGCAAGTATTAGCAGCTATTTACGGATTTGATGTTGCAAAAAAAATGGTTGCGATTCGTGCAGAAACGCTTGATTTTACGATTGACGGCTACGTTGCTTTACCTGAAGTGACGCGTGCTTCCCGTAACTATATGACAACGATTGTAAATGGACGATATATTAAAAACTATCCGTTATATAAAGCGATTGAAGAAGGATACCATACGCTTCTTCCGATTGGACGGCATCCGATCGCATTTTTAAATATCGTCATGGATCCGCTTCTTGTGGATGTGAACGTTCATCCAGCGAAGTTGGAAGTGCGTTTTAGTAAAGAAGGGGAATTAAACGAACTCGTTCAACAAACGATTCGTCAAGCATTTCAAAAAAAGACGTTAATTCCTGAGGTAACGGCACCGCGAGTGGAAAAGCCGAAAACAGAGCAACAAACGTTTTCGTTTGAACATATTGTGAAAGAATCGCATATTGTTCCTCCGCGTACAACGATTTCACATCATGAACAAGGAAAGAAAAAAGAAGAACGAATAGTGTTAGAGGAACGGGAAGAACGTGTTTACGAGAAGGATACGAAGCCGCTTGATGTCGAACCAATCGTTGAAAACAAACATGTAACAGCTGAAACAAATCAAGAGCGCATTCCACCATTATATCCGATTGGACAAATGCATGGGACGTATATTTTAGCTCAAAATGAAAATGGTTTGTATATTATTGACCAACATGCGGCACAAGAGCGGATCAAATACGAATATTTCCGTGAAAAATTAGCAACCGTTACAAATGCATTACAGCCGTTGCTTATTCCATTGACGCTTACTTATTCATCAAGTGAGTATGTACTTATCGAAAGTTACCGCGAACAGCTAGCTAGTTGCGGTGTGATTTTAGAGCCATTTGGTCATAACAGTTTTATTGTTCGTTCTCATCCTCAATGGTTTCCAAAAGGGGAGGAAGCTACAATTATTGAGGAAATGATTAAGCAAGTATTAACGATGAAAAAAGTAGACATAAAGCAACTTCGCGAAAAAGCAGCAATAATGATGAGTTGTAAACAGTCGATTAAAGCGAATCAATTTTTGCGCAACGATGAAATATTTGCGTTGCTTGAATCGTTGCGTAAAACAAGCGATCCGTTTACATGTCCACACGGTCGTCCGATTATTATCCACTTTTCTACTTATGAATTAGAAAAAATGTTTAAACGAGTCATGTAAAAAGCGGATGTTTTTTCATCCGCTTTCAAATAAAAATTTTTTAAAATGAGATGATAAAATGTACATCGTTTGTCTATAATAAATAAATGTGAATTAGCGTGGAAAGTAGTGGTATTTTATGGGAGAGAAAGTCGTTGTGTTAATTGGTCCAACGGCTGTAGGGAAAACAAAAATGAGCATAGAGTTGGCCAAGCGTTTACATGGAGAAATTATTAATGGAGACTCGATGCAAGTATATAAAGGATTAGATATTGGAACCGCTAAAATTCGTCAAGAAGAAATGGAAGGTGTACCACATCATTTATTGAATATAAAGGAGCCGCATGAGTCTTTTTCTGTTGCAGAGTTTCAGACGCTTGCTCGCTCGCTCATTACAGATATAACAAAACGCGGAAAACTTCCGATCATCGTTGGGGGTACAGGGCTATATATTCAATCGGTGATTTACGATTATCAATTTTCAGATGCACCATCAAATGAAGCGTATCGCCAGTCGCTAGAACAATGTTCACCGATTGAACTTTACGAGCGACTAAAACAAATTGATCCGCTAAGTGCGGAACGTATTCATCCGAATAACGTTCGCCGTGTCATTCGTGCATTAGAAATTTATCATTGCACAGGGAGAACAATGACAGAATGGCTAAAAGAACAAAAAAGAAAACTAGTGTATAACGCAGCACTTATTGGATTGACGATGGAACGTGAAAAACTATATGAACGCATTAATGAACGAGTAGATCAAATGATTGATCAAGGGTTGATTGAAGAAGTGAAACGATTGTATGAACAAGGTTTACGAGACTGTCAAGCGATTCAAGCGATCGGTTATAAAGAGCTATATGCATATTTAGATGGACAAATCACGCTTGAAGAGGCGATTGAACAGTTGAAACAAAACTCTCGTCGCTATGCGAAACGTCAGTTTACATGGTTTCGTAATCAAATGCCTGTTCAATGGTTTGACATGACTGATGATACAATGTTTGAAAGACGAGTAAATGAAATTTCGCATTACATAGAAGGAAAGTTTCACTTTGAGGCGAATATATAGACGTAATGTAGAGAGAAAAGAGGAGGACGAAGTAATGAAAAACACAATAAACATTCAAGATCAGTTTTTAAACCAATTGCGCAAGGAAGAAACGACGGTTACTGTCTTTTTACTCAATGGATTTCAATTGCGTGGTTTAGTAAAAGGATTTGACAATTTTACGGTGTTATTAGAAGTAGATGGGAGACAACAATTAATTTATAAACATGCGATTTCTACATTTGCACCTCAAAAAAATGTGAAAATTGAAATGGAGTAAGCCAAATCGCTCACCATATCGGTGGGCGATTTTTTTCGTTAGGCATTTGTCACGAAATAGGTGACAACAGCGTATATTGATAAAAGAAGCAACGATGAAGGAGAGGTGACGTCGCCTTGTCAGAGTTGACGATGAAGCAAACAAAAAGTCAAATTAATATCGTGCTTAATGCAAAAAACGTCAATTACTTATCGAAAGAAGAAACGACAAATCGAATTGATTATCATCAACATGCCGTGTTAAAAGAGATTCAAAAAGAACTAGATGAATTAGTCGGGTTAAATGAAGTGAAAAAATTAATTAAGGAAATTTACGCATGGTTATATATTAATAAAGCACGTCAAGCCAATGGATTAAAAGGAAATAAACAATCGCTTCATATGATTTTTAAAGGAAATCCTGGAACAGGGAAAACAACAGTGGCCCGTATTCTTGGAAAGTTATTTTTAGAAATGAACGTCTTATCTAAAGGACACTTTATTGAAGCAGAACGTGCAGACTTAGTTGGGGAATATATTGGACATACGGCGAATAAAACGCGCGATTTAATAAAAAAAGCGCGAGGCGGGATTTTATTTATTGACGAAGCATATTCGCTTGCACGCGGAGGAGAAAAAGATTTTGGAAAAGAAGCAATTGATACGTTAGTAAAAGGAATTGAAGATTTTTCGGATGATTTAGTTGTTATTTTAGCGGGATATCCAGCTGAAATGGATTATTTTTTGTCGTTAAACCCAGGATTACCTTCCCGCTTTCCGTTGATGCTCGAATTTCCTGATTACACAACGGAAGAGCTTGTACAAATTGCAAAACAAATGCTTCATATAAGAGAATACGAGCTTACTTCTGAAGCGGAGCGAAAGTTGCGCGAACATATTGAACAACTACTGGCCGGGGGATATCAAAGAAAATTTAGTAACGGTCGCTACATTCGAAATTTGATTGAAAAAGCAATTCGGAAACAAGCGGTACGTTTGTTGCATGAAGGGCGCTATGACAAAAAAGAACTGATGATCATACGAGAGAGGGATTTAGTTTTTGAATAAATCGGGAAGGGAAACCTTCCTTTTTTATATTAGGAAAGAAGGGTTTCTTTTTTATTTGTAGAATATAGTTTGAAAATAAAAAATATTATTTACATGAATAAAAAAGAGAAGGAGGGGTTTGTTTTGTATTTAACGATTGGTGAAGTGTTTACACAGACGGTAAGAAAGTTTCCGAAAAAAGAAGCGCTCGTTGATGTTCGTACAGGGCTTCGCTATACGTACGAACAATGGGCAAAAGAAGTGGACAAACTTGCAAACGCTTTCTTAACAGCAGGGGTGCGAAAAGGAGATCGTGTATCGACCGTGTTATTTAATACGGCAGAGCTTGCGACCGCTTTTTTTGCGTGCGCGAAAATCGGCGCTGTCTTCAACCCGATTAATTTTCGCTTGCGACCAAAAGAAATCGCTTACATTTTAACGGATGCTACCCCAAAAATCGTATTATTTGAACAAGCGGTCGAACCACAAATCACAGCCATCCATCATGACTTTCCACACATTTCTTTTTGGATCATTGACGGACAAGTACCAGCGTACGCTGCTTCTTACCACGAACAAATCCAACATGCAAGCGACGAGCCTCCAGCCATAGACGTTTCCGAAAATGATTTGTATGCGATTATGTATACAAGCGGAACGACAGGGCGGCCAAAAGGCGTGATGCATCGACATCGCGACATGATTGAACAAAGCTTAATTTGCAATTCGGTCATGCGCATTCGTGAAACAGAGCGTGGGCTTGTTACCGCCCCAATGTTCCATTGCGCAGAATTGCATTGCTGCTTCCTCCCGCGCGTTCACGCGGGCGCAACGAACGTCATCGTTCACCATTTTGACCCGAAACAAGTATTAACCGTCATCGAACAAGAGCAAATTACCGTGTTATTTGCTGCACCGACGATGTGGAATATGCTTTTGCAAGAAAAATTGTCAGATTACGATTTATCCTCACTTCGCATCGGGTTGTACGGAGCGGCTCCGATGGCTCCAGTGCTTGTAAAAGAATGTAAAGAGCGGTTAGGCATTGATTTAATCCAAGCGTACGGCATGACGGAAATGGGGCCAGCTGTAACGTTCTTATATGAAGATGAGCAGTTAACGAAAGCAGGATCTGCCGGACGCGCATGCTTAAACCACGAAATTCGCATCGTCAAACCTCGCGAAGACGGACCGTCTGACCCAGAGGACATATTGCCGCCAGGGGCAGTCGGTGAGATTATCGTCAAAGGCCCATGCATGATGGTCGGCTACTACAACCGCGAAGATGCGACGGAAAAAGCGATGTATAAAGGCTGGTATCATTCTGGCGATTTAGGCTATATGGATGAAGACGGCTATTTATACGTTGCCGACCGCGTCGACGACATGATTATTAGCGGCGGTGAAAACGTTTATCCGCGCGAAGTAGAGGACGTGCTTTATGAACATGAAGGCGTGCTTGATGTTGCAGTGCTTGGCGAGCCGGATGCTTTATGGGGAGAAAAAGTCGTTGCATTTATTGTCAAAAAGGATCAACAGCTTACCGCGGAACAGTTAGAGGCGTTTTGCAAACAAAGCGACAAGCTCGCTCCGTATAAACGGCCGCGTGCCTACTATTTTGTCGACGCATTGCCACGCAATGCGAGCGGGAAAATCCAAAAATTTTTGTTGCGGGAGCAAATGAAAAACATGGCGCAATCATAGGGTGGTGACAACATGCCAACGTATTTGCACGAAGAACATCATATTTTTCGTGAGGCGTTCCGAAAATTTTTGCAAAAAGAAGCATATCCATTTTATGCTGACTGGGAAAAACAAGGAATCATTCCGCGCGAGTTTTGGCGGAAAATGGGGGAAAACGGGTTTCTTTGCCCATGGGTAGACGAAACGTACGGTGGATTTGGTGCCGACTTTGGCTATTCGGTCGTCATAAATGAAGAATTAGAAAAAGTAGGATCAAGCCTTGTCGGCATCGGCTTGCATAACGATATCGTCGTTCCGTATATCGCATCATATGGAACAGAAGAGCAAAAGAAAAAATGGCTGCCGAAATGCGTGTCTGGGGAGATCGTTACCGCCATTGCGATGACCGAACCAGGCGCCGGTTCTGATTTGGCGGGCATTTCGACAACGGCGGTGAAACAAGGCGACGACTATATCGTCAACGGACAAAAAACGTTTATTACAAACGGCATTCATGCGGATTTAGTGATTGTTGTCTGCAAAACAAATCCGCAAGCAACCCCGCCGCATAAAGGCATTAGTCTCCTCGTTGTCGAGCGCACAACACCGGGGTTTACACGCGGTCGGAAACTAGAAAAAGTCGGATTGCATGCCCAAGATACGGCCGAGCTATTTTTTAGCGACGCAAAAGTTCCGGCGGAAAACTTGCTTGGAGAAGAAGGGAAAGGCTTTTACTATTTGATGGAAAAATTGCAACAAGAGCGTCTCATCGTTGCGATCGCTGCGCAAACAGCGGCAGAAGTGATGTTTGATGTAACGAAACGATATGTGAAAGACCGCACGGCGTTTGGAAAAACGATTAGCCAATTTCAAACGGTTCAATTTCGGCTCGCGGAAATGGCGACGGAAATTGCACTAGGGCGCGCGTTTCTTGACGATGTCATCGAACAACATATCGCGGGGAAAGACGTCGTAGCGAACGTGTCGATGGCGAAATGGTGGATTACGGAAATGGCAAAGCGTGTCGCTTCTGAAGGAATGCAGCTTCATGGAGGATATGGCTATATGGAAGAATACGAGATTGCAAGACGCTACCGTGACATTCCGGTTAGTGCCATTTATGCCGGCACGAATGAAGTGATGAAAATGATCATCGCGAAACATCTTGGATTATAGGGGGGATTTCGTTGCTTGAAGGGGTGAAAGTCATTGATTTTTCCCATTATCTCCCCGGTCCATTTGCAAGCCTTCGCTTAGCGGACTTAGGCGCGGAAGTAATCAAAATCGAGCCGAAAACAGGCGATCGGATGCGGAAGCTTACTGATGACTGCCTGTTTGACGCGAACAATAAAAACAAAAAAAGTATTGCGCTAGATTTAAAAAATGCGCAAGATGTGCAAATCGCGCAACAGCTCATCCGCGAAGCGGACGTCGTCATCGAAAGTTTTCGCCCTGGCGTCATGAAAAAGCTTGGGCTTGGCTATGAAGGCGTATCCGCGCTCAATCCAGCGATCGTTTATTGTTCTATCAGCGGGTATGGTCAGCATAGCAACAATGGAAGCCATGACATCAATTATATGGCGCTGACCGGCGTGTTAGCGCAACTCAAAGACGACAACGGCCGTCCGATCCATCCAACCATTACGTTAGCTGATCTCATCGGCAGCATACACGTAGTCGAACAAATTACTGCTGCCTTATACGCCCGCGAGCGAACGGGGAAAGGGAGCTATATTGACGTTGCGCTTGTTGACGGCTTGCTTTCGATGATGACGAACCATTTTGTCTTGGAACACTATACCGGACAAAAAAACGGCATTCCAATATTAGCTGGCACAGTCGTGTCGTACCATTTGTACGAAACGAAAGACGGTCGCTATATGGCGCTTGCGGCGCTTGAAGCGCACTTTTGGCGCAATTTTTGCGACGCAGTTGGCAAGTTCGAATGGTACGAAGGACATCTATCGGCAGCTTGTGACGATAATCCTTTGTTTCTTGACATGAAGCAATTGTTTCGCACGAAAACGTTTCAACAATGGATCGTTTTTTCGGAACAAGTCGATTGTTGTTTAACGCCAGTATTAGAAACGGATGAAGCGAAAACGAGGTTTGCAAATAACGCGTACCGAAAGATGATTCATATCGACAACGACCGAATAGAAGTAGCAACCCGCTATGATGAACATGTTTTCACGAAGCGCACACGAGCACCAAAACTAAACGAACATGGAGAGGTGTATGCAAATGATGAACGTTCCATTAAATATTGCGACAATGCTTGAACGGGCAGAACGGTTTTTTCCGAAAAAACAAGTGATTTCGCGGATGAAGAAAGGGCTTGTCCGCCATACGTATCAAGAAATTGGCGAACGGACGAGAAAGCTTGCTAGTGCATTACGAACGCTTGGTGTCAATACAGGCGATCGCGTCGGTACGTTCGCATGGAACCATCATCGCCATTTAGAAGCGTATTTTGCTATTCCAGGCATCGGAGCGGTGCTGCATACGATCAATATTCGCCTGTCACCGCAACATATCGCCTATATTATTAATCATGCGAACGACCGTGTACTATTGATTGATGATGACTTGCTACCGCTCATTGAACGAGTGAAAGACGAAATAAACGTCGAGGCGTTTATCGTTATGACCGATGACCCGACGCTTCCAAAAACGACGCTTGCGCCTGTTTATCATTATGAGGAATTGCTGCAACAAGCCGAGCCGATTTCATTTGTCAAAGACCTCGACGAGCATCACCCTGCTGGGATGTGTTATACGTCTGCGACAACTGGAAATCCGAAAGGTGTGTTGTACTCCCATCGCGGCATCGTTCTCCATAGCATGGCGCTAGGGCTTGCCGATAGTGCCGCATTGTCGGAATCGGATGTGGCGCTCCCAGTCGTGCCAATGTTCCATGCGAATGCGTGGGGCTTGCCGTTTGCTACGGTTTGGTTTGGGACGACGCTTGTTATGCCGGGAGCGGCATTTACGCCGAAAATATTGGCAGAACTAATGGAACAAGAAAAAGTGACGCTAGCGGCTGGTGTGCCGACCGTTTGGCTTGGCTTATTGAACGAGTTAGAGAAAGGCTCCTATGATTTACGCAGCGTGACGCGCATTTTATGCGGCGGCTCAGCAGCACCAAAAGGAATGATTCGCGCCTTTGAAGAAAAATACGGCATCCCGTTTGTGCATGCTTACGGCATGACCGAAACGAGCCCGCTTGTCGTCTTATCACGCCTAAAAAGCTACCAGCAGCACGTATCGAACGAAGAAAAATTGGACATTCGTGCGAAACAAGGGTTTCTTGTCCCTGGGGTAGAAATGAAAGTGATCGGCAAAGACGGAGAAGTAGCGTGGGACGGAACGGAAATGGGCGAACTATGCTTGCGCGGCCCGTGGATTGCCGATGAATATTATAACGACGAGCGAAGCAAAGATGCGTTTCGCGATGGGTGGCTATATACAGGGGATGTCGTCACCGTCGATGAAGAAGGGTTTATTAAAATCGTTGACCGGACGAAAGACGTCATTAAAAGCGGCGGCGAATGGATTTCGTCTGTCGATTTAGAAAATGCCTTGATGGCGCATGAAGCAGTGTTTGAAGCGGCCGTCGTGGCAGTTCCGCATCCGCAGTGGCAAGAGCGCCCGCTTGCTTGCGTCGTAGTAAAGGAAGGAAAAAGCGTGACAAAAGAGGAACTATACGACTTTTTACGGCCGCAATTTGCGAAATGGTGGCTGCCAGATGAAATCGTCTTTATGAACGAAATTCCGAAAACGAGTGTCGGAAAATTTTTAAAAATGAAATTGCGTGAACAATTGCGTGATTATTTTACAAACATTCAATAGGAGGGGTTGCGATGGAAATGATTGCGGTGATCGGTGCTGGTTTAATGGGAAGCGGCATCGCCCAATCGCTAGCGATGGGGGGGAAAACGGTTTATTTATATGATATTTCCGATGCTGCCCTTGAGAAAGGAATGAATTCGATTCAAAAAAGCCTTGCCCGTTTTGTCAAAGCAGGGAAATTACAAGAACAAGAGGCAACGGCTGTTCTTGCCCGCATTCAACCTGAAACGAACTTGCACGAAGCAGTAAAAGCGGCGGACGTTGTCATCGAAGCCGTTCCAGAACATTTGCCGCTCAAAAAGCAAGTGTTTGAACAGCTTGACCGTTATGCGAAACAAGAGGCGATTTTAGCGACTAATACGTCGGAATTAAGCGTCACCGCGATTGCCGTAGCGACCAAACGTCCGAGCCAAGTCGTCGGCATGCATTGGTTTAATCCGGCGCCAGTCATGAAGCTCATTGAAATCGTAAAAGGGGTAGAAACATCGGAACAAACGATTGAAGCAATTCAACAACTATCGGAATCCATTGGCAAAGAAACGGTCATCGTAAAAGATATGCAAGGATTTGTGACAACACGGGCGCTTGCGGCGCATATGTTGGAATGCATTCGCATGTATGAAGAAGGGATCGCTTCCGCGGAGCATATCGACAAAGCGATTCGCCTTGGGTTGAATTACCCGATGGGACCGCTTGAACTTGCCGATTTAGTCGGGTTAGATACGATGTTATTTGTCAGTGAAAATATGACAGAAGCATACGGCGACCGGTTCCGCCCGCCACAAACGCTTCGCAAACTTGTTGAAGCAGGGCATCTCGGCCGAAAAACAGGAAAAGGATTTTACACTTATCAATGAAAGAAGGGAAAGACATGCGCGAAGTGGTGATTGTCGAAGCGGTACGCACCCCTGTCGGCAAACGAAACGGGGTGTTTCGTGACAAACATCCTGTTCATTTAGCAGCTGTAGCGCTCGATGAAGTCGTCAGACGAGCGGGGATGGAAAAACAGCTGATCGAAGATATTGTGATGGGATGTGTAACGCCGATTGGCGAACAAGGCTACAATATCGGGAGGTTAGCAGCATTGGAGGCAGGCTTTCCAGTGGAAGTAACGGCGGTGCAAATCAACCGTATGTGCGGCTCCGGACAGCAAGCGATCCATTTCGCCGCTCAAGAAATTAAATCAGGCGATATGGAGATAACGATTGCGGCTGGCGTCGAAAGCATGACAAAAGTGCCAATTTTAAGCGACGGAAACGAGCGAACGATTCCAGCATCGCTCCATGAAAAATACGAATTTGTTCACCAAGGCATTTCTGCGGAATTGATCGCCGAAAAATACGGATTGACGAGAGAACAATTAGATGAATATGCGTACGAAAGTCATCAACGGGCACTTCGAGCGCAAGCGGAAGGTCGTTTCACGGAAGAAATGGTGCCTATTAACGGACTTGATAAAGACGGCAATGACATCATCGTGACAGCCGATGAAGGACCGCGCCAAGATACATCGCTTGAAGCGTTAGCGGCGTTGAAGCCCGTTTTTAAACAAAATGGGAAAATTACTGCTGGAAATGCGAGCCAAATGAGCGATGGTGCGGCCGCGGTGCTATTGATGGAGCGACAAACAGCGCTTCGCCTCGGCTTGAAGCCAAAAGCAAAAATTGTTGCCCAAACAGTCGTTGGCTCCGATCCGACATACATGCTTGACGGTGTCATTCCAGCGACGAAAAAAGTATTGCAAAAAGCGAATCTTACCATTGACGATATCGACCTTGTCGAAATTAATGAAGCGTTCGCATCTGTCGTTCTCGCTTGGCAAAAAGAAATCGGTGCCCCGCTTTCGAAAGTAAATGTCAACGGTGGTGCCATCGCCTTAGGTCATCCGCTCGGCGCCACGGGCGTCAAACTCATGACATCGCTCGTTCACGAACTCGAACGACGAAAGGGGCGCTACGGCTTGTTAACCATTTGCATCGGGCACGGTATGGCAACCGCGACCATTGTGGAGAGATGGGAAGGATAAAAAAGCAGGAGCCTCCTTTGAGGTCTCCTGCTTTAGTTGTTTGTTTTTAACGATTTATTCGGCAATTTCCAGTTGTACGTATACGATAAAATGCGCAATGCCGCAACGACAATAAACAATACATACAAGCTAATTGGAGAATGTGCGATGCCGGTTCCGACCGCAACGCCCGCTAAAATCGCCCAAACAGCATAAATTTCATCACGCAATACGAGAGGTTTTCTTCCTGCTAATACATCGCGAATCATTCCGCCTCCACTTCCAGTCAATACAGCAGCAACAATGACTGCACTTAACGGGCGATTCATTTGAACAGCATATAATGCTCCTTGAATGGCGAAAGCTGACAACCCGAGAGCATCAAAAAAGTTTCCCCAACGTTGCCAATGTGGTAGCATTTTGTGTGGAAACAAATAGACAATAGTCATCGCGATAAACGCGATGAAAAAAAGAGTTTGTTGTTGCCAAAGAACAGATACCGGTACACCAATTAATACGTTACGCACAGCACCGCCGCCGAATGCAGTTACAATTCCGAGAATGTATACACCTAAAATATCGTACTCCTCTTCCATAGCGACAATCGCTCCGCTAATCGCAAAAGCAATCGTACCGATCATACTTAATACTTCCCAAGTCATCATCGCAATCCTTTCTGTTATGTAACATTACGTTAAAATTTTATGTATAAAATATAAAAAAATCAATGATCATTTTTCAGACATAGCGCTTTTAAATTAGATTTGTTATGATGAGAACAGATGTTCAATAGGAAAGAGGGGAAATATGGAAAAGGAACGAGTCATTATTGTTGGATGCCAATTGCCACATGTGGATGATGAACGATTTTCGTATTCGCTAGAAGAGCTTGCTTCGCTCGTTCATACAGCAAATGGCGAGGTAGTCATTACCCTTACGCAAAAACGGGACACGATTCACCCGGCTACATATATCGGAAAAGGAAAAGTCGACGAGCTAGTGCGTCTTGTCGAACAATTTGAGCCAGATGTCGTCATTTTTAATGATGAACTGTCGCCAAGCCAAAACCGTAACTTAACAAAGTTGTTAAACGTACGCGTCATTGACCGAACGCAGCTTATTTTAGACATTTTCGCAAGCCGCGCGCGCTCCAAAGAAGGAAAATTGCAAGTCGAGCTTGCCCAATTGCAATACATTTTGCCGCGCTTAAGTGGACAAGGCGCGCAACTTTCCCGATTAGGCGGTGGAATTGGAACGAGAGGGCCGGGGGAAACGAAGCTTGAAACAGACCGCCGTCATATTCGCCGCCGTATCGATGAGATTAAAGAGCAACTAAAAGTCATTGTTGAACATCGCGAACGCTATCGCGAGCGGCGGAAGAAAAACGCGGTGTTTCAAATCGCGCTCGTCGGCTATACGAACGCTGGCAAATCAACGCTTTTTAACCGCCTAACGAACGCGGATGCTTTTGAAGAAAATTTACTGTTTGCTACACTAGATCCGCTCACAAGAAAACTTGTGCTGCCAAGCGGTTATACCGCGCTGCTGACAGACACGGTCGGCTTTATTCAAGACTTGCCGACAACGCTCGTCGCGGCGTTTCGTTCGACGCTCGAAGAAGTGAAAGAAGCCGATTTTATTTTACATATTGTCGATTCATCGAATCCGGATTATATTCAACATGAACAAACAGTTTATCGCTTGCTCGAAGAATTGGAGGCGACAACGATTCCGATTGCAACGGTTTATAACAAACGCGACATTGTCCTTCCAAGCTTTGTCCCAAGCCCGAAAACCGATTATATGTTAGTGAGCGCATTCAACGAACAAGACGTTCAAAACTTGCGCCAATTTATCGAAGAAAAAATAACTGAAGCAATGGAGCGTTACGACGTGGCGATTCCAGCGTTTGAAGGAAAATTGCTGGCACAGCTAAAAGCAGAAACGATTGTGCGGCACATGCACTACAACGAACAAAGCGGCATGTATGAATGCAGCGGTTACTTATTGCGAGAACATCCACTTTTGTTACAACTAAGAACATATCAAAAATAGAAAGGGTTTTTTTATGTTTCAACATTTAACACACGGAGAAACGATTTCTGCACTCGTTAAAGAAATTGAAGCACAAATTGCGCCGATTCATCGGGCGATTGACGAGCGCATTGACTATAATCAATATCGCGTATTACAAAGCTTTCGTCGTCATCAAGTAAGTGACGCACATTTTATTCCATCGACAGGATATGGCTATGATGACTTAGGACGCGACACGCTTGAAAAAGTGTATGCAGACGTATTCGGTGGGGAAGCGGCGCTCGTTCGTCCACAAATTATTTCTGGTACGCACGCCATTACAATAGCTTTATTCGGCATTTTACGTCCAGGTGATGAACTTTTGTACATTACAGGCAAACCGTACGATACGCTAGAAGAAATCGTTGGCATTCGCGGCAAAGGAATTGGTTCGTTAAAAGAGTTTCATATCGGCTACAACAGCGTACCGCTTACAAACGAAGGAAAAGTCGATTTTGCAGCGGTGAAACAAGCCATCAATGAGCGAACGAAAATGATCGGCATTCAGCGCTCTAAAGGGTATGACCCGCGCCCGTCGTTTACTATTGCTGAAATCAAAGAAATGATTGATTTTGTAAAAGCCATCAAACGAGACGTTGTCGTTTTTGTTGATAACTGTTATGGGGAATTTGTCGAAGAGAAAGAGCCTTGCCATGTTGGCGCTGATTTAATCGCTGGTTCGCTCATTAAAAATCCTGGGGGTGGATTAGCGAAAACAGGAGGATATCTCGTTGGTAAACGCGAATATGTTGAAATGTGTGCATATCGTATGACATCACCGGGAATCGGGGCAGAAGCGGGTGCCTCGTTATACAGTTTACAAGAAATGTACCAAGGTTTTTTCTTAGCGCCACATGTTGTCGGACAAGCGTTGAAAGGGGCGGTTTTTACGGCGGCGATGCTCGAACGCATCGGCATGAATACGTACCCGACATGGAATGCTACACGTACAGATTTAATTCAATCCGTACAATTTGACGATGCAGAGCAAATGATTGCGTTTTGTCAAGCGATTCAATTTGCCTCACCGGTCAATGCGCACTTTACCCCATATCCGAACTATATGCCAGGATATGAAGATGACGTCATTATGGCGGCAGGCACATTTATTCAAGGGGCAAGTATTGAGCTGTCGGCTGATGGACCTATTCGCCCACCATATGTTGCATACGTACAAGGGGGACTGACGTATTCGCACGTTAAAATTGCTGTTTGTATCGCTATTGATCGGTTGCTTGAGAAACAATTAATTCAATTATAAAATATTTTCAGAAAAAAACATGTGATAAAATGTAACATATTATTGACATATAAAATAACATAGAATAAAATAAAAATACGTATTACGTAAGGAGGGGTCGACATGAATAGTCACATTCGTCGCTCCATGCCGTTATTTCCTATCGGTATCGTTATGCAGTTAACGGATTTATCAGCGCGACAAATTCGCTATTATGAGGAACACGGTCTCGTTTCACCTGCGCGAACAGAAGGAAATCGTCGGTTATTTTCGTTTAATGACGTGGATCGGTTGCTCGAAATTAAAGATTTAATTGAACAAGGTGTTAACTTAGCAGGCATTAAACAAATTTTTGCCTCACGTCAGCAACAGCATGCGAACACCGTACCGCCTGTCGCGCCAAAAGTAGTGAAACAAGATTTATCCGAAGCGGAATTACGCAAACTGTTACGTGCCGAATTAATGGAAGCGGGTCGTTTTAATCGTGCCTCACTTCGTCAAGGAGATATCGCTCGCTTTTTCCATTAAAAATTTATGATTTTACACAAACGATCTTTTTTATTTTGGGGGAGGAATATGTAATGGCTAAGTACACAAAAGAAGATATTTTTCGTATTGTTAAGGAAGAAAATGTAAAGTATATTCGTTTACAGTTTACAGACATTCTTGGCACGATTAAAAACGTCGAAATCCCTGTAAGCCAACTGCAAAAAGCGCTCGACAATAAAATGATGTTTGACGGATCATCGATCGAAGGATTTGTCCGTATTGAAGAATCAGATATGTATTTATACCCTGATTTAGATACCTTTGTTATTTTCCCGTGGAC
This sequence comes from Anoxybacillus sp. MB8, assembly GCF_011006755.1. Lineage (NCBI taxonomy): Bacteria > Bacillati > Bacillota > Bacilli > Caryophanales > Anoxybacillaceae > Anoxybacillus > Anoxybacillus sp. MB8. Next base: position 31,632 of record NZ_RXXX01000004.1, on the reverse strand, counting down.
AGCTGAAAAAGGAAAAGTCGCTCGTTTTATTTGTGACATTTACAATCCAGATGGTACACCGTTTGAAGGATGTCCTCGTTATAACTTAAAACGTGTATTGAAACAAATGGAAGAGCTCGGATTTACAGAGTTTAACCTAGGTCCAGAGCCAGAGTTTTTCTTATTCAAGTTAGATGAAAAAGGAGAGCCGACGTTAGAGTTGAACGATAATGGCGGTTACTTCGATTTAGCACCAACAGATTTAGGTGAAAACTGCCGTCGTGATATCGTATTAGAGCTAGAAGAGATGGGGTTTGAAATTGAAGCATCTCACCATGAAGTCGCGCCGGGGCAACATGAAATTGACTTCAAGTATGCCAATGCAGTAAAAGCGTGCGATGACATTCAAACCTTTAAACTTGTTGTAAAAACAGTAGCACGCAAACACGGTTTACATGCGACATTTATGCCGAAGCCTCTCTTTGGTGTAAATGGCTCGGGCATGCACTGCAACTTATCGCTCTTTAAAAACGGTGAAAATGCCTTTTTTGATCCGAATGGTCAATTGCAACTCAGCGAAACAGCATTGCAGTTTATTGCGGGTGTGTTAAAGCATGCTCCAAACTTTACAGCAGTAACAAACCCAACAGTAAACTCATATAAGCGTCTCGTTCCGGGCTATGAAGCACCTTGTTACGTTGCATGGTCAGCACGCAACCGTAGCCCATTGATTCGTATCCCGGCATCACGCGGCATGAGCACTCGTATTGAAGTGCGTAGTGTAGACCCAGCAGCAAATCCATATTTAGCGATGGCTGTATTGTTGGCTGCGGGATTAGACGGCATTAAAAATAAATTGACACCGCCAGCACCGGTTGACCGAAACATTTATGTGATGACAAAAGAGGAGCGTTTAGAAGAAGGAATTGTTGATTTGCCAGCAACATTGGCAGAAGCGCTACAAAACTTAAAATCGGATGAAGTAATCGTCAACGCGCTCGGCAAACATTTATTCGAACATTTTGTTGAAGCGAAAGAAATTGAATGGGATATGTTCCGCACGGCAGTACATCCATGGGAACGCGAACAATATATGAGCCTTTACTAAAAAAGCTAACGGTTTTTTCCGTTAGCTTTTTTAATGAATTGAGCGATATACACCAATTACTTTTCCTAAAATCATCGCATTCGAAACAATGATCGGTTCCATAGATGAATTTTCAGGTTGCAAGCGAATGTGATCCTTCTCCTTAAAGAAGCGTTTGACGGTTGCTTCGTTTTCTTCTGTCATCGCTACAACGATATCTCCGTTATTAGCCGTTTGTTGTTGACGGACGATCACGTAGTCTCCGTCTAAAATACCAGCCTCAATCATACTTTCTCCGACAATTTGTAACATAAATACTTGATCATCTGGTGAGACGAATCGTTCTGGAAGAGGGAAATATTCTTCAATGTTTTCGATTGCGGTAATCGGTTGTCCAGCTGTAACTTTTCCGACGATTGGAACGTTGATGACATTTGTTTTTGGGATGGATTCGTACTCGTCCAAAATTTCAATGGCGCGTGGTTTTGTTGGATCGCGTCGAATGAAGCCTTTGCTTTCTAAACGAGCTAGATGACCGTGAACGGTTGAACTTGATGCTAAACCGACTGCTTCTCCAATTTCCCTCACTGATGGTGGATACCCTTTTGTGCGTACTTCTTGTTTAATGAAATCTAATATTTGTTGTTGTCGTTTTGATAATTTCGCCATTCTTATACACCTCTTCCCTTTCATCTTTGTCCATATTATAACATAATTTTCGATTTGAATACAAACATAAGTTCGAAAACATAGTTGACACGAACAAAAGTTCTCGTTATTATAAAAACAAACAAATGTTCTGTTTTTAGGGGGTAGAAGGTATGGGGAAAATACATTATGTCGTGATGTTTTTATTTAGTGTATTGTTTGTTTGGGCGTTTTTGCACGTCACACAATCGGTTGATAAACAAAAATATGTTGAGATTACTGTGTCAGCTGGTGATACGTTATGGGAGCTTGCGGACAAATACAAACATGAACATCAATTGTCGCATGAACAATTCATTCAATGGGTGATGTCAGTAAACAACCGTTCAGACGAACGATTAATCATTGGTGAGAAAATTGTCATTCCTGTGTTAAAATCAAATAGCGAAAGTCGGCTTGTTGCGAATAGACCGTAAAGAAAGGGATGACGAATGAACGCCATTATTTATTGTCGTGTAAGTACAACGAAAGAGACGCAAGAAACATCATTACAAAGGCAAAAAGAAGAGCTCGAAAAGCTTGCAGCGGAATATGAAATGAATGTTGTCAAAATTATTCAAGAGCAGGCAAGCGGTTATGACATCGAACGAGAAGGAATTATGGAGTTGCTTGATACGATCAAGCAACATCACATTGATGTCGTCCTCGTACAAGATGAGACAAGACTTGGACGTGGGAATGCAAAAATCGCCCTTCTTCGTTGTTTGCAAAAAGAAGACATTCGGGTGTATACGGTGAGTCATCGAGGAGAACTTCAGCTGTCAGAAGCGGATTCGATGGTGTTAGAAATCATTAGCATTGTAGAAGAGTATCAAAGAAAAATACATAATTTAAAAATTAAACGTGGGATGCAGCGAGCTGTTCAAAACGGCTATCGACCAGAAAACAATTTGCGCAATGTAGGCGAACATGCTGGACGCGATCGAAAAGATGTACCAATTGAAGACATTATTCGGTTGCGTCAAAATCGCTTAACGTTCGCTGAGATTGCTGCCACGCTTCGTTCATTTGGTTATGATGTATCAAAAGCGACCGTGCATCGACGATACAAAGAATATGAGCAACTTGTCAACAATGAAAAATTTTTGTATGATGGTACGAGCGAGAAGTAAATACAAAAGGATGAGGCTAAATGTTATCTTCTGAAAAAATAGCAAGAATTAATGCGTTAGCTAAAAAAGCAAAAATGGAAGGTCTTACAGCTGAAGAAAAACAAGAACAGCTTCAACTTCGCACAGAGTATATTGCTGCGTTTCGTGCGTCGATGATCGAAACATTGCATCATGTAAAAGTCATTGACCCAAACGGAAATGATGTCACTCCAAAAAAATTAAAGGATAGTAAGAAAAAACGACTGCATTAATATGCGTACGATGGAGAACATACTGATAGATGTTCTCTTTTTTCGTCAGTTTGTCAAAAAAAATGTTGTGAAGCATTGTACATTTTACGAACTTTTCTATATCATAAAAGATGAGAATGTTTGCAAACGAAAGGATGAAGATGATGACACACTCTATTGAACAATTATCGATTGCAGCAATTCGTACGTTGTCGATTGATGCGATTGAAAAAGCAAATTCAGGTCACCCAGGAATGCCAATGGGAGCTGCACCAATGGCGTATACATTGTGGACAAAGTTTATGAACCATAATCCGCGCAATCCAAAATGGTTCAATCGCGATCGTTTTGTATTATCAGCAGGACACGGCTCGATGCTATTGTATAGCTTGCTTCATTTAAGTGGCTATGACGTCACAATCGAAGATATTAAACAGTTTCGCCAATGGGGAAGCAAAACACCAGGCCATCCGGAATACGGTCATACACCAGGTGTAGAAGCGACAACAGGACCGCTTGGGCAAGGGATTGCGATGGCTGTCGGAATGGCGATGGCGGAACGTCATTTAGCAGCTACATACAACAAAGACCGGTTCGAAATGATTAACCACTTTACATATGCGATTTGTGGTGACGGCGACTTAATGGAAGGAGTTTCTGCAGAAGCTGCTTCGTTAGCTGGTCATTTAAAACTTGGACGCCTCATCGTTCTTTATGATTCGAATGATATTTCACTTGATGGCGAATTAAATCTTTCTTTCTCAGAAAGTGTAGAGCAACGGTTCAAAGCGTACGGTTGGCAATACATTCGTGTAGAAGACGGCAATAACATTGAAGAAATTGCTCAAGCGATTGCTGAAGCTCAAAAAGATTTAGAGCGTCCAACATTAATTGAAGTGAAAACAACGATCGGTTATGGCTCACCAAACAAAGCAGGAACAGCAGATGTGCACGGCGCTCCACTTGGAAAAGATGAAATTAAGCTAACGAAAGAAGCGTATAATTGGACGTTTGAAGAAGACTTTTACGTTCCAGATGAAGTGTATGCTCATTTTGAAAAAGTAGTGAAAGAAGCGGGAGAGAAAAAAGAAGCGGAATGGAACGCTTTATTTGCTGAATATGAGAAAGCGTATCCAGACTTAGCAAAACAATTACGCATGGCGATCGACGGTAAACTTCCTGAGGGTTGGGAAAAAGCATTGCCGGTATATGCAGAAGGAAAAAGTTTAGCAACACGCGCTTCTTCTGGGGAAGTATTGAATGCCATCGCAAAAGTTGTACCGCAATTTTTAGGTGGCTCTGCGGACTTAGCCGGTTCAAACAAAACGTTAATTAAAGGTGCAGGAGACTTCTTGCCAGGTAGCTATGAAGGTCGCAACATTTGGTTCGGTGTTCGTGAATTTGCGATGGGGGCTGCGCTAAATGGCATGGCGCTTCACGGTGGTGTGAAAGTATACGGTGGTACGTTCTTTGTCTTTTCAGACTATTTACGTCCAGCCATTCGACTTGCTGCACTGATGGGATTGCCTGTCACATATGTATTTACGCATGATAGCATTGCTGTCGGTGAAGATGGTCCGACGCATGAGCCAATTGAACAACTAGCCTCCTTACGAGCAATGCCAAATGTATGTGTCATTCGTCCAGCAGATGCAAATGAGACAGCTGCTGCATGGCGCTTGGCTGTAGAATCTACAGATCGCCCGACTGCTCTTGTGTTGACACGTCAAAACCTTCCTACGCTAGCGACGACAGCTGAGCGCGCTTATGAAGGGGTGAAAAAAGGAGCATATGTTGTTTCTGAAGCCCAAGGAGAAGTCCAAGCATTATTGTTAGCATCTGGTTCAGAAGTTAGCTTAGCTGTAGAGGCACAGAAAGCGTTAGCAAATGAAGGGATCCATGTTTCAGTTGTAAGCATGCCTTCATGGGATCGTTTTGAAGCGCAAACAGCTGATTACAAAGAAAGTGTGATTCCGAAACATGTGAAAAAACGCCTTGCAATTGAAATGGGCGCATCTCTTGGTTGGGAGCGATATACAGGAGATGAAGGAGAGATTTTAGCAATCGATCGCTTCGGGGCTTCTGCACCGGGAGAAAAAATTATGCAAGAATATGGATTTACAGTGGAAAATGTCGTTGCACGTGTCAAAGCATTACTAAATAAATAATAAAACGGGGAGCGCATCTCCCCGTTTTATTATCGAATAAAGATTTTTTACTGAACATATTGTACAAACCGCCATTGTTTAGTATAGTGTAATGTAGACAACATGAAGGAGGAAAAAATATGTGGGAAATGATTTTAGTAGGCATTGTAGCGCTTGCTGCCGGCGTTGCGCTCGGATTTTTTATTGCGCGTAAAACAATGATGAACTACTTGAAGAAAAATCCACCGATTAATGAACAAATGATTCGAATGATGATGATGCAAATGGGCATGACTCCATCGCAAAAGAAAATCAATCAAATGATGAAAGCAATGAACAACCAATTAAAATAAAAGGCAAGGCACTCGCGATGAGTGTCTTTTTTAGCACGGAAAGAAGCAGTTGCTCATATTTGTATTTTTTTGATAAAATATAGGCAAACGAAGAAGAAATGGAGTGCCAATCATATGGACGTTCAACTGTTTGTTGCGTTTGGGGCGGGTGTACTTTCGTTTATTTCCCCGTGCTGTTTGCCGCTTTATCCAGCTTTTTTATCATATATCACAGGAATGTCGGTTAGCGATTTAAAATCCGATTATGCGTTGTTGCAAAGAAGAAGTTTGTTACATACGTTATTTTTTTTGCTCGGATTTTCATTTATTTTTATTGCTATCGGTTTTGGTACGTCGGTGCTCGGACAATTTTTCCATACATACCAAGATCTCATTCGTCAAATTGGTGCAATATTGATGGTGTTTTTCGGGTTTGTCATTATCGGCATTTTTAAACCGAAGTTTTTAATGACTGATCGTCGTTTATCTTTTCAATATCGTCCATCTGGTTACATCGGTTCTTTTCTTATTGGCATGGCATTTGCTGCTGGTTGGACGCCATGTACAGGTCCAATTTTAGTATCCGTTATCGCCTTAGCAGCAACGAATCCGAGTTTAGGTGTTGTTTATATGACAGCTTACTCCCTTGGCTTTGCTTTGCCATTTTTGCTCTTGTCTTTTTTTATCGGAAAAATGGGTTGGATTCGAAAACATCATGTCAAGTTAATGAAAATCGGCGGATATGTCATGGTAGGAATGGGTGTCGTATTATTTTTTGATTGGATGACGAAAATTACAATTTATATGACAAATATATTTGGTGGTTTTACAGGTTTTTAGTTTTGAAGGGTGTGGAGGGAAAGAAAATGGCGAGAGTTTTAATCGTGGATGATGCGAAGTTTATGCGCATGACGTTAGCGAATATTTTGAAAAAAGCAAATCATGAAGTTGTCGGGGAAGCAGAAAATGGAAAAGAAGCTGTTGATTTTTACATGGAGTTAAAGCCAGACGTTGTGACGCTTGATATTACGATGCCGGTGATGAGCGGACTTGAAGCGGTAAGGGAGATTAAGCAACGCGATCCGCATGCGAAAATTATTATGTGCTCAGCTATGGGACAACAAAAGATGGTCGTTGAAGCCATTGAAGCAGGGGCGCTTGATTTTATCGCAAAACCATTTGATGAAAGCCGTGTGATTGAAGCGATTCAACGTGTGTTGCAGTAAAAAAGAGAGGGAGATTCACTTTGGCCATTTTTAGTTCGGTATTTGCTGTATTGATGGCTGGACTTGTTTTTTTTATTCGAATGAAAGCGGCAGAAAAACCGACAAACGCTAAAAAAATTATATTACCGCCTATTTTTATGAGCACAGGTGCATTGATGTTTGTGCATCCGATGTTTCGGGTAACGGCGCTTGAATGTATAGAGGCCATTTTCATCGGGGCACTTTTTTCTATTTTGTTAATTAAAACATCTTCGTTTGAAGTTCGAGGCAATGAAATTTATTTACAACGCTCAAAAGCGTTCGTTTTTATTTTTGTTGGTTTAATTGTATTACGTTTAGCTCTAAAAACATATTTAAGTCGTACCATTGAGTACGGGGAGCTTGCCGGAATGTTTTGGATCCTCGCTTTTTCGATGATTGTTCCTTGGCGAGTGGCGATGTATGCATCATATCGTCGTCTTCAGCGCGAAATAACGGAAAAAAGCTAATCAACGAAGGGTGATTAGCTTTTTTTCATTAGTAGATGTTCGTATTTTGTAAAATCAATTTGTTTTTCTCGAAGAGCTTTAATTAAAAATTTATGGTCGCGTTTTGGTGTGGCGAGAATATAGCCACGAACAACTAAATCTTCTGTAATCCGATCCGCTTTTTCTTGTAACGCCAATTCTCCGATTTTGCCAGCAATTTTTTGACGAGCTACATCCCGAAACAGTTCAGGAACAGGACGAACTAAATCTTCGAGCAACGCTTTTTCTTTTTCAGACCATAAATGGCGTGTTTGTTCAATGTAATATTGCTGCCAATCTAATTCAGATTTCCCATCTTCTTTCGGCAGCCGTTTTAAAAATTTCCGAAACATAAAAAAGCCACCGATCGACATCGTAACAAGGAGAAAAACGACCCAAAATAAAATAAACCATAAAAACCAACCTGTTAGCATACATTCCACCTCAACGTTTATTATGTAAAAAAATAAGAGCGGAATCAAGAAAAAGAGCTGACGTTGCGTCAGCTCTTTTACATATCGTGACTTGAGTTATGCTTTTGACGAGTATGATTTTGATTTTTTACTTTTTTCGATCCACTAAGCGGTTCTGGTTGTCCTGGGTTATCTCCTTTTGGAGCATTTTTTCGCATATCTTTGCTTGTATTTTTGTTCATATCATACACTCCTTTCCTTCATATGATGGCATGGTGGATGAGATTTATGCATATTTCGCTCATGAATAGGCACGATAAATATTAAAAAGAGAGGAAGTGAATGAGATGCCTTATCATAAAAATAAGCAACAAGCGTTTGAAGCTGCCCAACAAGGAACAATGGAGGCGAAAGAATGGTACGATCATCTTGTGAAAAGTGATGCAGATTACGGAAGTCAATTGCATCATTTAAAACAAGAAGTAAACGAAGCGTTTGAGCAAATTAATAATGCACTTGAAGTAGCTTCTGAAAAACAGCGCAAACAGCTTGAACAATTTCGCGATGATTTGCAAGCGATTGTGGAAGAAGTAAATATGTATGAATAATCCCGCTTCAAGCGGGATTATTGATTTTTCTTACGTTTTTTATTATTTTGTTTTTGAGCTTCTGTCAGTGGCTCGTTCGAGAGCTCTTCATTGTAGCCCGCACCTTTTCCTTGGGCGCTTGCATCATTCATGTCAGGAATGACATGATTTGCTTTTCTTTTTACCATCTTTTTTCACCTCCTACAACTATTGTTGGAAAGAGAGCAAAAAAATATGCATTTATCTGAAACTTATAAACAATTATTATTTACTTATGTAGAGCATTGTATTAAGATAAAAGCGTAGGAATTTTGTGGGTTTGGGAGAAGATGACTTGTTAGAAGGGGGTAATACATAATGGTGAAAAATGATGTATTTCAAGCGCGTTCCACATTTGAAGTAAACGGGAAAACATATCATTATTATCGCTTACAGGCGCTTGAAGAAGCAGGAATTGGAAATGTATCACGTCTTCCGTATTCGATTAAAGTACTTCTTGAATCAGTACTTCGTCAAGTTGATGGACGTGTCATTACAAAAGAGCACGTTGAAAATTTAGCGAAATGGGGAACGAGCGAACTAAAAGATGTAGATGTTCCATTTAAACCATCTCGCGTTATTTTGCAAGACTTTACAGGTGTTCCAGCTGTCGTTGATTTAGCTTCGATGCGCAAAGCGATGGCGGACATCGGTGGAGATCCGTATGAAATCAACCCCGAAATTCCTGTCGATCTTGTCATTGATCACTCTGTCCAAGTTGATAAGGCTGGAACAGAAGATGCGCTCGAGTACAATATGAATTTAGAGTTTGAGCGTAATGCAGAACGCTATAAGTTTTTGAAATGGGCACAAAAAGCGTTCAGCAATTATCGTGCTGTTCCGCCAGCAACAGGTATTGTGCATCAAGTGAACTTAGAGTATTTAGCGAATGTGGTACATGTCGTTGAAGGAGAAAACGGTGAATATGAAGCGTTCCCAGATACGCTTGTAGGTACTGACTCTCACACGACAATGATTAACGGCATTGGCGTACTCGGTTGGGGTGTTGGTGGTATTGAAGCGGAAGCAGGTATGCTTGGACAACCTTCATACTTCCCGGTACCAGAAGTCATCGGTGTACGCTTAACAGGAAAGTTACCAAACGGTACAACAGCAACAGATCTTGCGTTAAAAGTGACACAAGTACTTCGGAAAAAAGGGGTCGTCGGCAAGTTTGTTGAATTTTTCGGTCCAGGTGTGGCAACATTGCCGTTAGCAGACCGTGCCACAGTAGCAAACATGGCGCCTGAGTATGGTGCAACGTGCGGTTTCTTCCCAGTCGATGCAGAAGCGCTTGATTACTTGCGTTTAACAGGCCGTAATGAGCAGCATGTTCAAGTCGTTGAAGCATATTGCAAAGCTAACGGTTTGTTCTATACACCAGATGCGCAGGAGCCTGTATTTACAGATGTTGTTGAAATTAACTTATCAGAAATTGAACCAAATCTTTCTGGACCAAAACGTCCACAAGATTTAATTCCGCTTTCAAAAATGAAAGAGTCGTTCCGTCAAGCAGTAGTTTCTCCGCAAGGAAACCAAGGTTTTGGCTTGACAGAAGCGGATTTGGATAAAGAAATGACAGTCACGTTAAACGGCGAAGAAGTAAAAATGAAAACAGGTGCGATTGCGATCGCTGCCATTACAAGCTGTACGAACACATCGAACCCATATGTGTTAATTGGGGCAGGTTTAGTCGCGAAAAAAGCAGTGGAAAAAGGATTAAAAGTTCCGAAATACGTAAAAACATCGCTTGCACCTGGTTCAAAAGTCGTCACAGGATACTTAAAAGATTCAGGACTTCTTCCTTATTTAGAACAAATTGGATTTAATATCGTTGGTTACGGTTGTACGACATGTATCGGTAACTCTGGTCCACTTGCTCCAGAGCTTGAAAAAGCGATTGCAGAAAATGATTTGCTTGTGACGAGTGTATTATCGGGTAACCGAAACTTTGAAGGACGCATTCATCCGCTCGTCAAAGGTAACTATTTAGCATCACCACCGCTCGTTGTGGCATATGCACTTGCTGGAACCGTTGATATCGACTTATTAAATGAGCCGATCGGTAAAGACCAAAACGGAAATGACGTGTACTTTAATGATATTTGGCCGTCTACAGAAGAAGTGAAAGAAGTCGTAAAACAAGCGGTGACACCGGAATTGTTCCGCAAAGAATACGAGCGAGTATTCGACGATAACGCCCGTTGGAATGCGATTGAAACGACGGACGAGCCACTTTATCAATGGGACGAAAATTCAACGTATATTCAAAACCCTCCATTCTTTGAAGGGTTATCACCAGAAGTGGAGGAAGTGAAACCACTTACTGGATTACGAGTAGTTGGTAAATTTGGTGATTCTGTCACGACAGACCATATTTCTCCAGCTGGATCGATCGGTATAAATACACCAGCAGGACAATACTTAATTTCTAAAGGTGTTGATCCGAAAGACTTTAACTCGTATGGTTCTCGTCGTGGTAACCATGAAGTGATGATGCGAGGTACGTTTGCTAACATTCGTATTCGTAACCAAATTGCCCCTGGTACAGAAGGTGGCTATACAACATATTGGCCAACAGGCGAAGTCATGTCGATTTACGATGCTTGCATGAAATATAAACAAGACGGTACAGGACTTGTTGTTATTGCTGGAAAAGATTACGGCATGGGAAGTTCGCGTGACTGGGCAGCAAAAGGAACATATTTACTTGGCATTAAAACGGTCATCGCTGAAAGCTTTGAGCGTATTCACCGTTCCAATCTTGTGCTTATGGGTGTGTTACCACTTCAATTTAAAGAAGGGGAAAATGCCGAAACGCTTGGATTAACGGGCAAAGAAGTATTTGAAGTACACATCGATGAACATGTAAAACCGCGTGACTATGTAAAAGTTACAGTAACAGACGAACAAGGAAACAAAAAGGAATTTGAAGTACTTGTACGCTTTGACAGCGAAGTGGAAATTGATTACTATCGCCATGGTGGTATTTTACCGATGGTATTGCGTGAAAAATTAAAACGATAAGAAGAGAGCAGATCGCTCTCTTCTTTATTTTTTGTTTGTTTTTTTCGCCGCATTTTCTAATGCGCTTTTTGGATCTGGGGTAAATGTGGCATCATATCCTTGTGGATTGACACTTGGAGCGTTTTGGCCGCGATTTCTTCCATTATTTTTGCTCATGACGTCCACCTCCTGTGCATATTGTATCCGTCTTTTCGAAAAATATATGCAAGGAGGCAAGGACATGAATCGAGCCATTCAAACAGCATTATGTACAATTGCGTTAGCACAATTTTTAAAAATTCCATTGGCGAAAAGAAAAACAAAAAAATGGGATTGGTCACTGTTTTTCGAGACAGGTGGTATGCCAAGTTCGCATTCCGCGGGAGTTGCTTCACTTGCCACATATGTTGCTTTAAAAAGAGGAGTGCAGAGCATAGATTTTGCCCTTGCGACTATTTTTGGCTTAATTGTTATGTACGATGCTCAAGGGGTGCGTCATCAAGCAGGGGAGCTAGCTATTCGTGTGAATGAATTAACTGAAGAGATCGAAAAGATAAAAGGAGCTCCTGATGATGGGAAGCTTGACCGAAAAGAGGAGTTATTGCGTGAACGGCTTGGTCATCAACCTATTGAAGTCATTGGTGGAGCGTTTCTTGGTATTGTTACAGGAGGATTATCTTACGTAATAAGTAGGTGGAAGCGCTCGCTATGAGAGGCGAGCGCTCTTTTTCCTTTGCCATATATGTTGAGGGAGTTCAGACAAAACCATCCCTAATAAAATGAGTGCAGCTCCGAATAAGGCAGTTTGTTGAAGACGTTCATCATTCCATATATACGCAGTCAAAGCAGCAAAAACAGGTTCTAGAGCAAAAATTAAAGCAACACGTGTTGGAGATGTATATTGTTGAAAATGCGTTTGAATAAAGAAAGCGATTGTTGTTGCGAATAGTGCGGTGATGAGTAAAGCGCCCCATACATCAAATGTTAAAAAAGTGGAGAGCGGAATGACAGACCAATCTTCGAACAAATACGAACATATAAAACAAACAATTGATACCGTCTGAACTTGAACGGTTGTTAGTAGGACAGCTGAAAATTTTGTTGCATAGATGCTTGTTGAAACGATATGTAATGCAAAAGCAATGGCGCATAAAAAGACGAAAAGATCTCCTTTGTTCATTGACATATCTCCATTTATAGTCAAAAAATATAGCCCACACGTAGCTAACACGCTTCCAATGACAGCATGAAGCGAAGGTTTTTGCTTTAAAATCATAAATGAAAAAAAGGGGACAAGAACAACATTTAGTCCGGTAATGAATCCTGCTTTTGAAGAAGTAGTATACAATAAGCCGATCGTTTGAAGAGCATACCCAAGACATAACCAAATGCCAAGAATAAATCCAGAGAGTATAAGCTGTTTATCTAGCGGTTTTCGTTCAAAGATGAACACCCAAATCCATAGCAGTATGCTTGCGATCGCAAAACGTACGCCATTAAACAACAATGGGGGCAAAAAAGAAATGGCATTTTGAACGACGACAAACGTCGCTCCCCAAACGAATGCAACAAACAATAAACTTAAATCTGCTTTGTATTTCATATTCCTCTCCTTTATAAAAAATGTTGTGCGAGACAGAAGCCTCACACAACATTTTACCATCATTCCATATATTTTGGAGATATTTTTTTTGCGATATATACGAAAGGTGTATCTAACATTGCGACAATCCATTTTAACACATACGTCGTAATAAAAATTTGTATCCAATCGTGAAATGGGAATACACCGAGAAACGCGATCGATGCGAAAACGAGTGTATCGATTAATTGGCTAATCATCGTACTTCCATTATTGCGAATCCAAAGTTGAGAATCGTGCGGAAATTTCTTTTTAAACCAATGAAATAAGTGAACATCAAGTGACTGGCTAATTAAAAAAGCAAGCAAACTACCAACTGCGATACGTGGCAACAAACCGAAAATCGTTTCTAATGCCGGTTGTGCGAAGTCAGTAGCATGCGGCTTAAATAATAAAGCAAGTTGCATCACGATCGTGAGTGAAATGAGTGTAAAAAAGCCGAGCCATACCGCTTTTTGTGCTTCTTTTTTTCCGTACTTTTCACTTAAAATGTCAGTCACTAAAAAGGCAGTTCCGTACATGACGTTTCCAAGTGTAGCTGTCATACCAAGTAATTCAACCGTTTTAACGACTTGTAAATTAGCGACAACAGTAGAAAAGCCGATCCATACGAATAAACCTGAACGACCGAAGAAACGATAAATGAGCAATACAAGTGAAAATGTGACGATGGCAGAAAAAAGACCGAGTATTTCATTGAACATGGTGATCCCTCCTCTGTATGAAAGTATAAAGACACAAAGGATATTATACAATTGAGATCATTTTTTGTCTAAACTGTTATAATAAAATCAAAAAGAAAAGGTGAGCGATGTGAAGGTATTTATGGAGTGGACATATGTAACACCGAAAAAAAAGGAAATGGTGTGGACATCAAAAGAAATGGAAGTGGAAGAAGCTTTCGTTTTTGCGGAAGATATAGAGAAAACGGGAAGAGTAAAACAACTTTTATTTTATGATGCACGTGGTATAGCGTGGACAAAGAAAGAGTTAACCAAACTAATGAAAGAAATCGAAGCGGATCCGCATGATGTTGTTGCATATTTTGATGGCGGTTTTGATCATGAAACAAAAAAAGCGGGAGTTGGCGTTGTTATTTATTATAAACAAAACGGCGATCCATTTCGCATACGCGCAAATGCGCAGCTAGATGAATTGCAGTCAAATAATGAAGCGGAGTATGCAGCATTCCATTTTTTACTCGAACAGCTTGACCATCTCGGTGTTCATCATTTACCCGTCGTTTTCCGCGGAGACGCGCATGTCGTATTTCATCAATTATCTGATGAATGGCCAGTATTTTCAGAAGAGGGGAGATGGATTGAGCGAATTGAGCAAAAAATGAAGAAACTTTGTATTTCACCAATTTATGAACCAATTCGTAGAAAACAAAATGGTGAAGCGCATCAATTAGCGACACAAGCGCTTCGTGGAACGATCATTACGAGTACAATGCGGTTGGAGCGTGAACGATGAATCGAAAAGACGTGTTACTTCGGTTAAATGAGTTGTTTGATACGTATTGCGAAGGATGTTTTGTGAAAAGAACATTTCGTAAAGAGTGCGGAAAATCGTATGCGCAATCGTTTTGCATTCAGACATGTACAGTAGGCGAAAAAATACAACAATACGGTCAGTTGCTTGTGAAACAAAAAGTGTAACAAGGGGTTGACCTAACCCCCTTTTTTGATGAAACTTAACCTAAGTATGTGAAATAGACCACCGCTGAAACCCTTGATTTTACTGGGTTTTCACTGGTGGTCTATTTTTCCATTTCATCTCAAATAGGAGCATTACCCTCCTTTTGGGTCAACCCTTTGTCACTACATATGATTGATCGTCTCAAATAATTGATGATGTGCGTCTGCTAGTTCCTTTTCACATTGTAACAACAATGGATCTTCTGCGCCTGTTTTAGCGCGCGCGATCGCTTCTTTTGCCTGTTCAATTGCCTCTTTTGCGTGATTAAACGCATGGTCATCTAAGCTCATCGTTGCTGCTGCCACCATTTTTTTTGCTGATTCAACGGCTAAATGTGCATTTTCAATTTTAGTAAATACGCTATCGGACTGAAGATGCGGCTTTTTTGGATTTTGTGTCATTGCTATCCCTCCTCGTTTGTAGTATTTGTGTGAAAGGAGGGGAGTATGTAGTCAACTACCCAACGACTAAAGTCGCGGGCTTGCAACTCCCCAGAAGTGCAAGCGGACGGTGTCCTCCTTCCTTCATTTGGGGTTGCATCAGGGCAGGTTGACAGCTACCCAACCACCAACGTCATGCGTTCGTGGTTACTTCAACGATGTACTCGATTCCTTTTCGTTGAAGATTCATCACACCTACTCGGTCATCGTTTGTTGTATGTTGGCATGTTTGGCAACCAAATGTGTGTGTTCTTCTTTCGGTCTGCTTTTTCTGTATGCCCAATAACACAAACAGCGTGTTCTTGCCATAACGTTCAACGAGTGCCTTACTGATGCAATGGTTGACATCTTGCATCCAACGGTTTTCTCGTTGACACCACCTTTCGCTAATTTTATTTTACCTTATTTTTAGTGAAAAATAAAGAAACATCGCAATCCTCCCCATGAATGAATTCAGGGGTTTCCTGCGAGATTCTTCATGAAAAAAGACCAGCGTTTGCTGGTCTTTTCGTCGAGCTATATATGAATCATCTCAGACGATTATAATTTCACTACGTTTGCAGCTTGAGGGCCACGGTTTCCTTGAACGATTTCAAAAGAAACAGCTTGACCTTCTTCTAACGTTTTGTAGCCTTCACCTTGGATTGCTGTGAAGTGTACGAATACATCGTCTCCACCTTCAACTTCGATGAATCCGTAACCTTTTTCGTTGTTAAACCATTTTACTTTACCGTTTTGCATAATACTGAATCCTCCTAATACCTTTTAGCCAATAGGCTAATGAAAAAATTTTTCATATAACGGAATATATCCACAGCAACCAATCGGTGCAGGACATATATTCAGTTAGATGATAATTAGACTATACACGAATGACAAGGAAGAGTCAAGACAAAAAGGCGATTTTTTCAAAAAATTTTTTTAGAGGAGGATTTTTGTAATCAGTGCATAACATTAACAGTAAGGAGTATAGAAAGGGAGTGAGCGGCATGTATCGTGGTCAAATTTGTGGAAAAGAAGTCATCATTAAGTTAAGTAACCATGTACGAAAGCAAAAAGTCGATCAAGAAAAGCTATATCAAACGGTTTTAGCGTTTAGCGAAGCGGCATTTGAGCAGCAGAAAGAACAATTTGGTATTGTAAGCAAACAAGGTTTAATTGTTGCCTCTGTTGAACAGCACGATTTGCCTGTGATTTCGGTAGATTATATCATTCCGTCTCACCATGTATATGATTGAAGCCCAGATCATCCTGGGCTTTCACTATGATAGGTGCTCATGAATTTTTTTATGGAAAAGAATTGTGAAAATATGTATGATCATAAATATATGAGGATAAAGGTGGGAAGGTATGATGATGAAACGATGGACGATTCAAACAACGAAGCGAGATGAGTTTGTAGATGTTACTTCGTTTGTCCAATCATTTGTTACAGAAAGTGGAGTGCAAGAAGGAATTGTTGTTGTTTATTGTCCACATACAACCGCAGGAATAACAATAAATGAAAATGCTGACCCGGATGTGAAACGAGACATGATTCGTCGTTTTGATGAATTGTATCCATGGCATCATGCGCTTGATCGACATAGTGAAGGAAATACAGCGGCACATATGAAAGCAAGCACGGTTGGATCCTCAGCGCATGTTATTATCACGAAAGGCCAGTTGCTTCTTGGGACATGGCAAAGCATTTATTTTTGCGAGTTCGATGGACCGAGAACGCGTACATTTTATGTAAAGGTGATGGAAGGATGAACGGACAACGTATTTTGCCCGCTGTACGTTCGATGAAAGATTTTGATAAACTGATCAAAATGAATTACGAATATGGGGTATTTTTAGATATTCATATTGGTATGCTGAAAAGTGTGTATACATACGCAAATGAGCATGGTAAAAAAATGTTTCTTCACGTTGACTTAATTCAAGGATTAAAAAGCGACGAATATGCAACAGAATTTTTATGTCAACTCGTCAAACCGTATGGATTGATTTCGACAAAAAGCAGTGTAATTACGAAAGCGAAACAAAAAGGCGTAGTCGCGATTCAACGCACATTTATTATTGATTCGAACGCGTTTGAGCGAAGTGTTCAACTTGTAGAAAAAACAAACCCCGATTATATTGAAGTGTTGCCTGGTGTTGTTCCGAAAGTCATTTCTCAACTTCATGAACGAACGGGAAAAAACATTATTGCTGGCGGATTAATAGAAAATGAAACAGAGGTCGAAGCAGCACTTGCCGCAGGGGCTGTTGCTGTAACGACATCAAATGTCGAACTTTGGCGGTATTTTGAACCAAAATGATGAAGGAAAAATATTGACACCGCTTTCAACATTCATTAGAATTGTAAGTAAGTTAATTAACTTTGTGACGGAGAAAAGGAGACTCACGCATGTTCCATGTTAGCGGGATATGTGTGGGTCTTTTTGTTTTCTGTCAAAATAAAATGGCAAAGGGGGAAGAAAGGCTATGACACCATTTATAGCCGAAGTTGTAGGGACTGCATTATTAATTATTTTTGGAGGAGGTGTTTGTGCAGCAGTTAGTCTGAAAAAGTCGTTTGCTCAAAATGGTGGTTGGATTGTGATTGCAATGGGTTGGGGACTTGGAGTTGCTATTGCAGTATATGTCGTGGGGCAATATAGTGGAGCTCATCTAAATCCTGCAGTTACATTGGCTTTAGCATTTAACGGAGATTTTCCTTGGAATCAAGTTCTAGAATACGTTCTAGCTCAAATGATTGGTGCAATGATTGGCGCAACATTTGTGTTTTTGTATTATTTACCACATTGGAAAGAAACAGAGGATGCAGGTGTGAAACTAGGTGTTTTCTCTACTGGACCAGCCATTCCAAATCGTTTCGCTAATTTACTTAGCGAGATACTGGGAACTTTTATTTTAATTGTTGGAATTTTAGCAATCGGAGCGAATAAGTTTACAGAAGGTTTAAATCCACTTATTGTCGGCTTTTTTATAGTCAGTATAGGCCTTTCTCTAGGAGGAACGACGGGATATGCGATCAACCCTGCAAGAGATTTAGGTCCGAGAATTGCACACTTTTTATTACCTATACCAGGTAAAGGAAGTTCGAACTGGGGGTACGCTTGGGTTCCTGTTATTGGTCCTTTGTTAGGAGGTTCATTAGGAGGGCTTTTTTATAAAGCTGTATTTAAAGGACAAATGACACAATCATTTTGGTATGTTTTTATGATAACGGTATTTATTTTAATCATTGCATTTGTATCAGAACAGAGAAAAAATAACAACTTGCAAGCAGCAAGAAAAATAACAATATAAATATAATGGAAAATATAGGAGGAGAAGGGGTATGGATAAATACATTTTAGCTCTTGATCAAGGGACAACGAGTTCGCGTGCCATTTTATTTAATCAAAAAGGGGAAATTGTGCATATGGCACAAAAAGAGTTTGCACAATATTTTCCTCAACCAGGATGGGTCGAGCATAATCCGAATGAAATTTGGGGCTCTATTTTAGCTGTCATTGCAACAGTATTGTCGGAAGCGGCTATTGAGCCAAAACAAATTGCGGCAATCGGTATTACAAACCAACGCGAAACGACAGTCGTATGGGATAAACAAACAGGGCAGCCGATTTATAACGCGATTGTATGGCAATCACGCCAAACAGCGCAAATTTGTGAACAATTGAAACAGGCTGGATATCATGATGTATTTCATAAAAAAACAGGTTTGCTCATTGACGCTTATTTTTCAGGAACGAAAGTGAAATGGATTTTAGACCATGTTGATGGTGCACGTGAAAAAGCAGAACGAGGGGACTTATTGTTTGGAACAATTGACACATGGCTTACTTGGAAACTGTCTGGCGGAAAAGTACATGTAACTGACTACTCTAATGCGTCAAGAACGTTAATGTTCAACATTTATGAGCAAAAATGGGATGATGAGTTACTTGACATTTTGCAAGTGCCGAAAGCGATGTTGCCAGATGTTCGACCATCTTCAGAAATTTACGGACATACGGCACCGTACCATTTCTTCGGACAAGAGGTACCGATCGCTGGAATTGCAGGAGATCAGCAAGCGGCATTATTCGGGCAAGCATGCTTTGAAGAAGGAATGGCGAAAAACACATACGGCACAGGTTGTTTTATGTTAATGAATACGGGTGAAAAAGCCGTTCAGTCAAAGCATGGTTTGTTAACGACGATTGCGTGGGGGATGGATGGGAAAGTCGAGTATGCACTAGAAGGGAGCATTTTCGTTGCTGGATCTGCAATTCAATGGCTACGTGACGGATTACGAATGATTAAGGAAGCAAAAGATAGCGAGGCGTATGCAATAAAAGTGCAGTCAACGGATGGAGTATACGTCGTGCCAGCATTTGTAGGACTTGGAACACCATATTGGGATAGCGACGTACGAGGGGCAGTATTCGGCTTGACGCGTGGAACGACAAAAGAGCATTTCATTCGGGCAACACTTGAGTCGCTTGCATACCAAACGAAAGATGTGTTAACTGCCATGGAAGCAGATGCGGGAATTACGTTAAAAACGTTGCGTGTAGACGGCGGAGCAGTCCAAAATAACTTTTTAATGCAATTTCAAAGCGACATCCTCGGTGTGCCTGTTGAGAGACCAATGATTAATGAGACGACTGCACTAGGTGCGGCTTATTTGGCAGGACTTGCAGTTGGATATTGGCAAAGTAAAGAAGAAATTGCGAAGCAGTGGAATATTGATCGCGCCTTTGAACCGAAAATGTCTACTGATGTTCGCCAACATTTATATGATGGATGGAAAAAAGCAGTTCGCACTGCACAAATGTTTAAATGAAAACAAAACCAGCTACCCACTCGGTAGCTGGTTTTGTTTTAAAATAAAACTATGTTCTAAATAATCAACAGAAAAATAAAAACTGTCTCTACATGAGGCAGTTTTTATTTTTCTGAAATATGATTGTTTTTGAATGATATGTGAAAAATTATGATAATTTTTGATTAAAATTGAACGAATTTGATTGATTTTTTGATGATACTTCGGTATGATAAAGATGTAAGCGGTTTAAAAAAAGGAGGTGTAAGATTGTTAACACCAGAAAGACATCGCATTATTTTGCAGTTGCTACAAGAAAAAGAAGTTGTAAAGTTACATGAATTTGTTGAAGCAACACAATGTTCGGAATCGACGATTCGACGTGATTTAAGCCAACTAGAAAAAGAAAAAAAATTAAAGCGCGTTCATGGTGGGGCTGCGTTGTTACAACAAAAAAGAGAAGAGTTGAGCGTTTTTGAAAAATCGACGAAAAACATTCATGAAAAACAACTCATTGGAAAATACGCAGCAAGTCTTATTCAAGATGGTGATTGCATTTATTTAGATGCAGGAACGACAACATTACAGATGATTCCTTATATTGAAGCAAAAAATATCGTCGTCGTAACGAACGGCATTATGCATATTGAAGCATTGTTAGAAAAAGACATTCCAACGTATCTTGTTGGTGGGCTAATTAAGAAAAAAACGAATGCGTTAATTGGTCGAGGAGCTATTCACTCGTTGCAACAGTATAGTTTTGACAAATGTTTTATCGGTGTAAACGGCGTTCATATTGAATTTGGTTATACAACTCCAGATCCGGAAGAAGCGCTTATAAAACAAACTGCTATTCATTTATCACAACAAGCTTTTGTATTAGCCGATCACTCAAAATTAAACGAAAGTACGTTTGCCAAAATTGCACCATTACAAGAGGCAACGATGATTACGGATGAAACAGATGAAGAGTTGCTAGCAATGTATGAAGCAAAAACGACAGTAGAGGTTGTGAAATCATGATTTATACATGTACGTTAAATCCTTCCGTCGATTATGTTGTGAAAGCACAACAGATCGAACTTGGAAAATTAAATCGAGCAACAAAAACGGCATATTTTCCGGGCGGAAAAGGAATTAATGTGTCGCGTGTATTGAAACGGTTACACGTTCATAATATTGCTCTTGGATTTATTGGTGGATTTACAGGTCAGTTTATTGCTGATGAATTGAAAAGAGAGCATATTTTAACAGATTTTATTACTGTACCTGGACAAACGCGACTAAACATTAAGTTAAAAGGGGAAAAAGAAACGGAAATAAATGGGGAAGGGCCGGTTATTAGCGACGAACATAAAGAAGCGTTAATTGCTAAAATTAAGCAATTAAAAAAAGGAGATATCCTCGTTTTAGCAGGAAGCCTTCCGCCTTCGGTAGATGATACATTTTACGTCACGATGATGGAAGAAGCAAAAAAACGACGGGTTGCTGTTGTCGTTGATACGAGTGGCAATGCACTGAAACAAGCCGTTGCATACGAGCCGTTTTTACTTAAACCAAACCAAATAGAGCTTGGAGAATTGTTCGGAGTGAGCATTCATAGTCGTCATCAAATATTGGAATACGGGAAAAAACTGATTAACAATGGTGTCCAGCACGTAATTGTTTCACTTGCTGGAGATGGGGCCATTTTGTTCCATAAAGATGTGATATTAGTCGCTCAAGCTCCAAAAGGAATAGTGAAAAATTCGGTTGGTGCCGGCGATTCGATGGTAGCGGGTTTTTTAGCTGCATATGTGAACGAAGCATCGCTTGAAGAAGCGTTTCGTTATAGTGTTGCCGCGGGGAGTGCAACAGCATTTTCGGAAGATTTATGCACAGAAGAAGAGGTTCATCGCTTATTAGATGAAGTAAAAATTATACGAATGGAGGATCGGGTATGAGAATAACAGATTTGTTGACAGAGGATACGATTGTTCTTGATTTGAAAGCGCGAACAAAAAAAGAAGTGATTGAAGAATTAGTAGATGTTCTTGAAAAAACAGGAAAGTTAAACAATCGTCAAACGTTTATTGAAGCAATTTTTGCCCGTGAAGCACAAAGCACGACAGGGATTGGCGAAGGAATTGCTATCCCTCATGCAAAAACGAAAGCGGTGCGCACTCCAGCCGTTGTTTTTGGACGTTCGAAAGAAGGAATTGATTACGATTCGTTAGACGGAAAACGAAGCCATTTGTTTTTTATGATTGCCGCACCTGAAGGAGCAAATAACACACATTTGGAAGCGTTATCCCGCTTGTCGACATTGTTAATGGATGCATCGTTTCGTTCAAAAATTGAAAACGCTTCGACAAAACAACAGATCATTCAGGCGATTGAAGAAAAGGAGGGAGAAATGGTGACAGAAGAAAAACAACCATATGGAAAGAAAAAAGTGTTAGCTGTTACCGCTTGTCCGACAGGAATTGCGCATACGTATATGGCTGCTGACGCCTTGAAGGCAAAAGCAAAAGAAATGGGAGTAGATATAAAAGTAGAAACAAACGGTTCAAGTGGTGTGAAAAATGAGTTAACACAACAAGAAATTGAAGAAGCGGTCGCCATTATCGTTGCAGCAGATAAGCAAGTAGAGATGGATCGATTTGATGGAAAACATGTTATCCAAGTACCTGTTGCCGATGCTATTCGTAAACCCGAGCAACTTATTGATCGAGCTTTAAAACAAGAGGCTCCAATTTATCGAGCAAGCGGTGGACAGCGTTCATATGCATCAAAAGAACGAACAGGATTTTATAAACATTTAATGAACGGCGTATCGAATATGCTTCCGTTCGTTGTCGGTGGCGGTATTTTAATTGCGATCTCATTTATTTTTGGTATTAAAGCATTTGATCCAAATGATCCATCATTCCATCCGATAGCAAAAGCGTTGATGGATATTGGTGGTGGTAGTGCCTTTGCACTTATGATTCCGGTGTTAGCTGGTTTTATTGCGATGAGCATAGCGGATCGTCCAGGATTTGCTCCGGGGATGGTCGGTGGATTTATGGCAGCAAATGGCGGTGCAGGCTTTTTAGGTGGACTAATTGCGGGCTTTTTAGCCGGCTATCTCGTTGTCGGATTGAAAAAATGGTTTAGTCGTTTACCGCAATCACTTGAGGGAATTAAACCGGTTCTTCTTTATCCGTTATTTGGAATATTGCTTACAGGATTTATTATGATGTATGTCGTCATTGATCCAGTAAAAGCGTTAAATGAAGGAATGAAAACATGGCTTGAAAATATGGGAACAGGCAACCTTGTTTTACTTGGTCTGATCCTCGGTGGTATGATGGCGGTTGATATGGGTGGCCCGATTAATAAAGCGGCGTTTACGTTTGGCATTGCGATGATTGATGCCGGAAATTATGCCCCACATGCAGCTATTATGGCAGGTGGAATGGTGCCTCCTTTAGGATTAGCACTTGCAACAACATTATTCAAAAAGAAATTTACAAAAGCGGAACGGGAAGCAGGAAAAACGTGCTATATTATGGGTGCTTCGTTTATTACAGAAGGGGCCATTCCGTTTGCGGCAGCTGATCCAGGACGTGTCATTCCTTCCATTATCGTCGGTTCAGCCATTGCGGGGGCGTTAACGATGATGTTTGGTATTGGACTTCCAGCACCACATGGTGGCATTTTTGTTATCCCGATTGTAAAAGGGAATCCATTGTTATATGTGCTTGCCATTTTCATCGGTTCACTTGTGACTGCATTAATGGTTGGATTCTGGAAAAAAGAAGTGAAAGAATAATAGATTATAAGCGCGCGATGAGAAAAATCGCGCGTTTTTTATGAAAACTATTTGACAAAGATAATCATTATCATTTAATATATTTACTGAAAATAATTATCAATTATATTTATAGGGGGATTACTGATGGCAAAAGTAATCATGGTATTTACAAGCATGACAGGCAATACAGAAGAAATGGCGGAAGCGATTGCTCAAGGCGTTCGTGAACAAGGAGTCGAGTTAGATGTAAAAGAAGTGTTGGATGCTACCGCAACAGAACTTGAACAATATGACGGCATTTTGCTCGGAGCGTACACATGGGGAGATGGAGAACTGCCAGATGACTTTTTAGATTTTTATGATGAATTGAATGACGTGGACTTAACAGGAAAAAAAGCGGCTGTTTTCGGCTCATGCGATTCAAGTTATGAAAAATATGGTGCTGCTGTTGATATTTTAATCGAAAAACTGCAAGAATGTGGGGCTGAAGTCGTTCTTGAAGGATTGAAGATCGAATTGACGCCAACAAATGAAGATAAACAATTATGCATTGCGTTTGGTAAGGAATTTTCTAAACAGTTATAAAAGGTCGTTTCACATACGACCTTTTTCATTAGTTGAACTATGTTCTAAATAATCAATAAAAAAGAAAAGAACAAGTCAATAAATAACTTGTTCAAATTGGGATCGCTTTTTCGTTTTTTCGTGAAAATTTCTCAATATCTGATTTATAATAAGATGGAAAATACATATATACGTCTGTTCCTTCCCCCACTTCACTATGAATAAATAAATCTCCTTTCATCGTCTCAACAATGCGGTAAACAACCATCATTCCAAGACCCGTCCCTTTTGCTCCTTTTGTTGTAAAATAAGGTTCTCCTAATCGTTCAATTTGGTCTTTTGTCATGCCAACTCCTGTATCACTAATATGAATAAGCACGTAATCTTTATCGATTGATACGTTAATACGCAATGTACCTCCATTTGGCATCGCTTCAATAGCATTTTTCATGACGTTCAACAAACATTGTTGAAATTTTTGGCGTTCTCCTTTTACCGCAAATGGCAAGAGGGACGTTTGAATTTCGATGCTGTTCATGTTAGCGAGGGGACGTAAAATATCAATCACTCGCTCAATTTCGGTTTTTACATTTAATTTTTCGACATGTTCTGGAGCTGGTTTGGCGAACGTTAAGTAATCTGTAATAATTGCTTCAGCGCGGTCAATT
Organism: Anoxybacillus sp. MB8; assembly: GCF_011006755.1. Lineage (NCBI taxonomy): Bacteria > Bacillati > Bacillota > Bacilli > Caryophanales > Anoxybacillaceae > Anoxybacillus > Anoxybacillus sp. MB8. Next base: position 6,666 of record NZ_RXXX01000004.1, on the reverse strand, counting down.
TCTTCAATTGCAATTTGAATGTATTGTTTATCTTTATAATTCATTCGTTCACTTTGCAGTAACAATTGCATAAATCCTCTAGATACAGTTAATGGGTTGCGCACCTCGTGTGAAATGGAAGCAGCTAAATGTCCGACCACTTCCATCTTTTCGGCACGAATAATGCGTCGACGAAGGTCACTATGTTTTTGAATCGTTTCAGTAATATAGGCACCTAAAAACGCTGCAAGTGGTTGTGCTGGAAAATATGTTGAAATAATGTGTAAAATTTGGTAGTCATCAACAATCCATATGCTAGAGAGTATCATTGTTAACATAGCTGTTCCGATTGATAAAAGAGTAATCGAAGTAATTCGTTGTTTCGAAGATAAAGATGTTTGAAACTTTCTGTAAAGAAAGAAGCAAATAATAACTTGGATAGTTGTAATGATCATCGTCACAATAATACCTTCTGTGCCACCGATAATGATGCGATAAATAACAGCAATGCTCGAAAGAAAAAGGGCTGACAATGCTCCTCCGTATAAACCGCCAATCCAAATAGCGACTTGACGTAAATCAAAAATAAAACTGCCTGCTATATGTATAGGGAATGTCATACAAAATATAATGCATATCCCGATCGCTATCGTTTTTAAAATTGTTTTTACGTGATCGGATATGCGCCGTTCTTCAAGCCAGATAGGAACAATTAGTAGCGCTAATATAATAAAAAATAAATTTAGCAATATTTCTTTAATTAACGAGGGCATATAAAGCCGCTCCTTTCAAAGAATCATTTGTTTGAATTGTCGAAATATTTTTGTCGAATTGTCTTCTATATTGTAAGAAAAGTTCATCATGTTGTGAATACATAATCGTTCGATGTTTTATGTCACGTTTCTACAAATTTTGCGCCATCTCGCATCTTTATGTGGTATGATGGGAAGAAAAGGAGATGAGAGAATGGGTGAGAAAGCGTTAACGAATAAAAAAATTGCACTATGTGCCTCGCGTAAAATAGAGGAAATGGGTGCGCTTATCGTTAAACAAGGGGGCATTCCGATCTTGCGTCCTGCCCAAGGAACGATGTTTTTTAATGAAGAGCTAAAACAACAACTTCATCAAATGGTCAATGAACCAGTCGATTGGTTTATTTTTACGACAGGAATTGGTGTTGACACATTAATGAAAAAAGCAGACGAGTGGGGGATGGGAGAAAAGTTTCTTCAAGCCATTCGTCAAGCGCATGTGGCGGTGCGTGGGTATAAAACGACAAACGTTTTACGTACATACGGCATAAGCCCGCACATAACGGCAGAAGACGGAACAACACAAGGTCTTGTGCATGCGCTAAAGGACGTGGAATGGACAGACAAACGTGTCGTTGTTCAACTTTATGGAGACTCAGCTCCATCGTTGCAACAATTTTTAGTTAAACGAGGCGCATTATATCAAGAGATATGGCCGTATCGCCATACGCCGCCTGCGGCTGATGTGATGAAACAGCTTATTGATGAAATCCTCTCTCGATCTGTACAAGCGGTTTGTTTTACATCAGCGATTCAAGTGCGCTTTTTCTTTTCATTTGTAAAGGAGAGGGGATATGTTCAAGAAATAAAACGAGCATTTGCTGATGATGTTGTAGCTGTTGCGGTAGGAAAAGTAACAAAAGAGGCGTTACATGAAGAAGGGATTGCACGCGTCATTGCTCCAGCTCATGAACGGATGGGAGCGATGATTGTTGAACTTGCCCAATATTTTGACAAGCAGTAGCTGTGCATACATGTATGCACAGCTACAGACGAAATAATTCAACTATTGTACGAAGTTGCTCGCTAAGTTTAGCAAGCGTTTGGGCAGCGGAAGAAATTTGTTCGTTCATGGCTAGCTGTTCTTCTGCAGTTAGAGCGCTCTCTTTACTTTTTTGCATGACTTGATGCGCTAGTTGTTTTAATTGTTTCATCGTTTCAGTTATTTCGTTTGAAATCGCGGTCATTTGTTCAATCGCTGCTGATGTGGCTTGTACTTTAGAAAACACTCGTTCTACTGAGTCATCAATCGCTTGAAATGAGCGTTTTGCCGTTTCATAGTATGTCGTGCCGTCAACAAGCTTTTTCGTATTTTCCTCGATGGCTTGCGCTACTTTTTTTGTTCCGATCTTTATTTGATCTAGCATCGTTTCAATTTCTTTTGCCGCTTCTTTCGATTGCTCAGATAGTTTTCGTACCTCGTCAGCGACAACAGTAAATCCTTTTCCATGCTCACCGGCCCGCGCAGCTTCAATCGCTGCGTTTAGGGCAAGCAAGTTCGTTTGTTCGGCGATAGCCGTAATGACGTTTGTAATTTTTCCAATTTTCTCAGAATGTTGTTGAAGTGATTCAACAAGTGTTTTTGTTGTAAACATGGCATCACGCATATCGGAAGCTTGTGTTGTCACCGCTTGAATGGAATGTTTCCCTTGATTGACAAAATCATGTGCTCGTTCTGCTGATGCAAGCAAATCTTCTGTACTTTCGGCAATTTGACTCATCCCGATGGAAAATTCATGTAAAGAATCGTCCGCTACTTTGAGCATGCGCAATTGTTGTTCCGCTTCTGCATATGTTTGCTCAGCCGTTTCTGTCGCTTTCTCGGACGACTGCGTACTTTGTTTTGAGCTAGCGGCAAACTGCTCTGCTTGCGATGCCATATGAATAGAAATATCCTTCATCGTTTCAATCGTTTGCTTCAATTTTGTTTTCATGTCATTAATTGATTCAATCATATATTTTGTTTCGTCTTTTGTTTTCACTGGCAAAGGTGGGGAAGATAAGTCTTGTTTTGCTATGCGTTGTAGTTCGTCAGAAACGAGGCGGATTGGCTTGGCAATTTGTCGACTAATAAAAAAGGAAGCAACGCTACCAAATAAAATGAGGGATGTGATAATTATGAGTGATATCATATACGTTTGTTTCATGTACTGTTCAATGTGTTGTTGATCCGTTGCTAATAATGTTTTTTGTCGCTGTAACATTTGTTCAGCCGTTTGTAAAAAATAGTTACCTGTTTGTTGAAGCTTCTGGACAATACTTGCTTGTTCTTGTTTATTAGTTGTACGTAAAAATTGTTGTACGAACTGGAAATATTGATATTCTAGTTGTTGTAACTTATTAATAACCGTTTTGCTTTCGGTTGTTGTTAACATTGAGCTTATTTGTTCGTAATTTGTATAAAAACTCCTTCGGTTTTCTTCATAACTCGCTAAAAATTTATCATCTTTTAGTAGCAAATAAGTTAGTATATCTTTTCTCTCTTCATAAAAAAGAGTGACCATTTCATCTGTTTTCGTAATGATATGGAAACGATGATCGATTAAGTGATTGTACATCTCTTTTGTTTCATTCATTCTAAATATTTGGAATCCTCCTACAACGATAACGATTAATAAAATGATGAAGCACCCTAAAAAAATTTTCCGACTAATGTTCATATTTTTCCTCCTTTTTCTATTTGTCCAATTTATTATATGTTTGGTAAAAGGACGGGTTTGTGCAAATAAAACAAAAGACATCCCAAAAATTAACTTGGGACGCCTTTTTTCAGTTTTGAAAATATAGGGATGGAAATGGTTCGACGTTCACGTGCTTGACCGATAAAAAGTAAGCTAAACGGTGTAGCGTGTATCATATAGCAAATACCGATGGAAGCAATGGTTGTCATGGCGAATAACATGACCGCTTGTAATAGGGAATACATCGTTGTCGGAATAATCGACACAAACATGGATAAGAAAAATACATGTCCGATATATGCTCCGTACGTATATCGACTAACGAAACGTAACGCTGTATATAGGAGCGATTTTGTTTGTACAATGGTGATTGATAAACCGTATAACAAGAAAATTTCTGATGTGACATATAACACCATTGAAGGTTTTAAATACGTAATCGTTGTTAAATCGATCGAAAAAATGCTTTGCGATGTAAATAATTCATACCCAACAAAAATAAATAAAGATAAAAATAAAAATGTGTTAAGTGGAATAGCTCGAATAACAAATTTTCGCCAAGCTGGCAATGTGTATGCGGCCATACCACCTAAACCAAAATAGAAGAAATAAGATAAAAATGTGCGATCAATGTAATGTACATATGATTTGCTTTGAACGAATGGAGAAATGAATGTAACAAAGCTCATGTAAATGATTGCACTAACGATAATAAATAATTTCCAATACTTTTTTTCATTCAGCCAACGGAAAAAGGGAACAATGGCGCCAATGAGTAAATGAAATTGTATAATCATGACGACATACCATAAATGAGGAGCTGCTTCCCCAAGCAATAGTTGTTTCATCGCTTCCCATGCGTGTGGATGACTAAATACAAAGTAAATAGATGACCATGTGATATACGGGATAATTAGCTCTCTCCATTTATGGGCCATGTAACGTGAGTAATGAATGGCTTCGTTTTGTTGTGCAATATGAAATCCAACTAAAAAGACGAACACAGGCGCAGAAAATTTGACGACTTGAAACAATATACTGATCATAATCGCTTCCTCAGCATGTGGAGAGCGATCATTCATAACATATAATAACGCACTTTGAAAAACGACCGCTAAAAATGCTAAACTTTTCATAACGCTTAGTTCTGCAGGTGTTTTTTTTATCATTTTTCCTCACCAGCTTCATTTGTCAATTTGTTCATATACTAGTATAATGCTAATAGTTTCACAAAGTTAGTTGAAGAATGAACATTTATTGAAAAAACAGTCTCAAATTCATGAATGTTAATAATTAGTGTCATGTGAAGCGTTTACAAAAGGAAGGTGAAAAACAATGCGTTATCATACTCATATTGTTTCATCATTAGCCATTGGTGCGGGGATTGCAACGTATACCCCTATATCTTTTACTGTTACCTATGCAGCAGGATTAGCTATTGGAGGGTTGCTTCCTGATATTGATGAACCAAATTCGTATATTGGTCGCCGCTCACTTGGTGTGGCGAAACAAGTGAAAAAGGCGTTTGGTCATCGTGGATTTACGCACTCGCTATTAGCATGGGGAGCGATCACAGCCGTTTTATTATTCCAACATTTTTCTCCTTTTACGCTCGGATTATGTCTCGGTTATGCGTTTCATGTGTTAGCTGATTACTGTTCGAGTCAAGGTGTTCCGCTACTTTGGCCATTTTCGAAAAAAAGATATCGTTTTATTATGACTTATCGTACGTCTAGCTTTTTTGAAACGTTGCTTTTTTACTGCTTTCTCGTTTTGTTTATTTATTTTTTAACGAACGGAGCGATAGAAGAGAACAGTTCATTCTTTTTGTTTTCATTTATTGATTTTTCCGAATAAATTGAATATGATTATGTTGAGATTGACAAAAATGGGGGATGAGGATGAAAACGGCAGATTTATGCGATCAATACGGGGAACGTGTACGCGTTTGTTCATTGACATTTCAAAGTTATGGTGGAAAAACATCATTTTATGGACCAATGACAACAGTAGATGTTTTTGAGGATAATGTACTTGTTCGAGAAGCACTAGAAACGGTACCCGCAGGAAGTGTAGTCGTTGTTGACGGAAAAGGATCGAGACGTTGTGCGCTTGTAGGGGATCGCCTCGCGCAAATCGCGTATGATCGCCAATTGGCAGGTATTATTGTACACGGATGTATTCGTGATTCGAAAGAAATCAGCACGATGCCAATTGGTGTCGTTGCCCTCGGAACATGTCCGCGCAAAAGTAAAAAAGAAGGAAAAGGGGCACGAGATACAGTTGTTTATTTCGGGGATATAGAGTGGAGGCCGGGTACATACGTATATGTTGATGAAGATGGGGTGATTGTTTCAGACGAGCCTTTGCATGAATAACGATTTGTTCGGTTATTCTATCGTCTAGGGGGGATAGGCGATGGAGAAAAAACGAACAATGCGAGAAGATGAAGTAGCGTTTGCTGAACAAGAGATCAACCGTTATTTTTATGGCTATCCGCATGAAGAAGGCGTTCCGTTTTATATGGGGAACAACACACCAGCTATTCGTGTTAGCAAGCGAGAAGAATGAGTCGGGCGATCAGCCCGACTTTTTTCATGAAAAATCTCGCAGGAAACCCCTGCTTTCAAGCATGGGGAGGAATGCGTGTTTTTGTTTACCTTTCACTAAAAATAAGATAAAATAAAATTAGTGAAAGGCGGTGAGGACATGAAATTGACTTTAACAGCAAAAATTAAAATTTTACCGACATCTGAACAAGAACAACTTCTTCAAAAAACGATGCAAGCATATCGTGATGCGTGCAATGCGGTGTCGGAAGTGATATACAAAGAAAACACCCTTGTGCAAGCCAAACTTCACAAGATGACGTACCGCAAACTTCGCTCTACATTTGGCTTAAAATCTCAAATGGCACAGTCTGTGTTAAAAACGGTGATTGCAAAATATAAAACCAACCAAACCAATGGACACAAGTGGTGTCAGATTGCGTTTAAAAAACCGCAAATAGACCTCGTTTTTAATCGAGATTACAGCCTAACCAAAGGGTTGTTTTCCATCAATACGTTAGAAGGACGAATCAAAGTTCCTTTTCAAACGAAAGGACTTGAAACGTATTTCGACGGAACATGGACGTTTGGAACAGCAAAGTTAGTGAACAAACATCAAAAGTGGTTTCTCCATATTCCTGTATC
>NZ_RXXX01000049.1:0-17554 GCF_011006755.1 Anoxybacillus sp. MB8 | reverse complement strand
CACGTTGTACATTTGGATTTTTTTGAAGTATGTTTATCTCTTTAGATGAAAAAGTTATTTTACTCATATTGTCCCCTACCCCCCATATTCTGAAATTCAAGTATATAAAAATACCTGTAAGTTGAACACTCTTTTTTTCGAGTGTCCTACCTACAGGTACCATTTTAACGTGTCAACCTCTTTTCTTTAGCAATGAAATGGGCAACGCCACTTCGGTGTGCGGATCATTTAAACGATACCCCCATGCGAATACGCCGTTTATATATTGAAGTTTAAATAACGACTGCGGATCTCCTTCAATTTCGTAAAATTCCCCAGGTTGAAAGTCATCGGGATTTAATAAGTATGCTTTAGCCATGGCAATTTTCCGCTCATATACCGCGTATTCGTTCACCATTCCCATTTGTTCTGCTTTTCGTGCTTTTTCAGTTAATGTGGCGATCTCTTGTTTTAATTCCCATTCGTTCATTTCACTATATCGTTTTTGATCCATTCTCCCCACTCCACTTTATGACAACTTCATTTTCATCGTATCATAAAGTGAAGCTAAAATACATAGATCAAGAGGAGGCTAAATATTCCAGTCATCAATACGTAATAAAGCATTGGAATGAGTGTCATACGAATGATCGTTCCTTCTTTCCCGGCAAGACCAACAACGGAAGCTGCCGCAACAACGTTTAATACACAAACCATGTTGCCCGCATTCGCCCCTAACATTTGTCCAGCGATGACGATATGATGCGGCACTTGAATTTGATCAGCAATGCTAAATTGGAATAAAGAAAACATCATATTACTAAACGTGGCACTACCGGAAATAAACGAACCGAGCGAACCGATCAAAGGAGCAACGAGCGGCCAAGCAGCCCCCACTCCCCCTGCGACGAGCGATGCTAACTCAATTGGCATACTAGCAAGCCCTGCATCGTTTACACTAGAGTTAATAAAAATGCGCACCATCGGCACAGCTGTTCCGAGCGCAATGGCACTACCGATCAACGTATATGCGGACTCTTTCATCGTCGCCACGACATCTTCCCGTTTCATTTTATGCATAAAAACGGTGATGAGAATGACGACAAGGAAAATCGTCCCTGGCAAATATAACGGTTCAATTGATGTGCTAATGTTCGTTCCTAAAATGTTGTTAAACTGTATTTTCACAGAACGTAACCATGCTTTTAACGGCAAGTTTTGTAACCTTGTCAACACTAAAATAAGCGCAACAAGAATATACGGCATCCATGCAAGTAAAAGAGGCATTTCACTTTTTTGTACGTTCGCCACATGTCGTACTTCATCTGTTTTCTTAAAATCCCATGGCTCTTTCGGTAATAAAAATCCTTTTTTCGCCGCTGGGACAACGATCGCTAAACCAATTAACCCACCGATCATGGACGGGAACTCTGGTCCGAGAAAAGAAGCAACGAGAAATGCTGGAAGTGTAAAGCTAAGCCCCGCAAATAAAGCAAACTTCCAAATTTCAAATCCTTCTTTCCACGAACGATTTTCTCCAAAAAAACGCGTTAAAATAAGCACTAAAATAAGCGGAATGAACGTACCGATTACAATGTCAAATGACACTGCTTGTTTTGCGAGCGTTTGAAGGAACGAAGATAAATCGGCTGTGCCGATCACTTGTTGCACTTGTTCAGCAACGGAATTTCCTTCACGAAGCCCTTGATCTACCCCGACAATAATCGGTGTTCCGACTGCACCGAACGAAACAGGACTACTATCTGCGACAAGGGCAACGACAACCGCAGCAAGTGGCGGAAACCCTAAAGCAACAAGAAGTGGAGCCCCGATGGCTGCAGGCGTTCCAAATCCTGCTGCCCCTTCAATAAATGCACCAAACAACCATGCGATAATAATGACTTGCACACGTCGGTCGCGCGTAATGCCTAAAAATCCGCTTCGAATCGTATCCATCGCTCCACTTTTCGTCAACGTATTTAACAACAAAATCGCACCGAAAATAATCCATAAAATTGAAATGGCTACAATTACCCCTTCAATCGTTGCAGCTGCCACTTGAATGCCGGGCATTTTCCAAACAAATAACGATAACATAACAGTAATAAGAAAACTAATCGGCATCGCTTTTGCCGCTGGTAAACGCAATAAAACGAGAAAAAGAAAGACAGCTAATACTGGTGTAGAAGCTGTAATCACTTGTAAAAAGCTCATATTGTTCCCCTTTCTTTTTTGTAATATAATGACATAAGACATTATACCATATGTTTGTGCATATATTCACAATTACATTTGACTACTTCTTGACAACTACTTATGTATACGTTTTCCATATTGTTGTGAATATATGACGTGCGAAAGGATGAAAGTAATGGAAAGTATCATTATCACAGGGGCTGGAACGGGTCTCGGAAAAGAACTTGCCCTTTTATATGCACAACGAGGGTACGAAATCATTTTAGTCGGGAGAAGAAAGGAGCCACTACAATCTGTCCAACGACAAATTGAATCTTTTGGAGGGAAGGCAGTTGCTTTTTCGCTTGATATTACAAATAATGAACAAGTGCATAAAGCAGCGGAAATGCTTTGTCAGAAGCATAACGTAACGATGCTCATTAACAATGCAGGCGTCGGCTATTTCGGACCGCTTGAACAAATGACGGAACAACATATTCATGAAATGATCGACATTAACGTCAAAGGCACAATATATATGACAAAAGCGTTTCTTCCGTATTTTAAGACGTTGCCAGAAGCAAATATGATGAACATTATTTCGACAGCTGGGTTGCGTGGCAAAGTCAACGAAAGTGTGTACGTTGCAAGTAAATTCGCCGTACGCGGATTTAGCGAAAGTCTTGTGAAGGAGCTTGCAGAAACGAATGTTGCCGTCACCGCTGTATATATGGGTGGGATGAACACGCCGTTTTGGGACGATTGTAACCATATTCAAGATCGCTCTCGTCTTCGCTCCCCAAAACAAGTAGCCGAAACGATCGTAAATGAATATAAACGCCAACCAGAAATCATCGTTGAATAGGAGGAATTAATCCTCCTTTTTCTTTTCCAAAAATTTCTCAATTAACGAAATCGGAAACCCTTTTCGGTACAGTGCTTGTTTCATTTTTTGTTCGTACGTATAGCGGTCATATGTTTCATAGCGACGATGTGCTTTTTCTCCATGATATACGAGCGCTTCCCATTGTTCTTCATCGTTTAAAGTGATCTGTTGCTTTACCCTCTCAATGATATGAACAGGAAAACCTTTCATATGCAACAGTTGCGCTATATACGCTTTTTGTTCTTGATATGATCGTCTTTTTGATTGTTTATTTACTTTTTCAACCCACTTCATCGCTTTATCCTGTTGCATCTCTTCCGTATAACGCTCCATCGCTTTCGCAATCGTATCTTCACATATTCCTTTATCTATCAGTTCTTTATAAATGACATAAGGTCCTTTCATCGTCGTATTTACTTGCGTTTGCACGTACGCATGTGCAAATTGTTCATCGTCGATATATCGCTCATTTTGTAGCTTCCCCATTACTCGTTCAATCGCCCCACGATCTACCCCTTTTTTTTCTAAATAATCCGTAACTTCTTGTTTCGAACGCATACGGTAAGCTAAAAAACGAAGCGCCATCTTATATGCTTGTGTTTCGTCATCTTTTTTTATCATTTCCATCCATTGCTTTTCTGTTACTGTCATTCCTTTTTTCAGCCGATACTCAATCAATACGTCTTGATCCACAGAAACGAGTTGTTTCTCTCCATCTTCTTTGACAAGATGAACGTAAAAACGTTCAGCATTTTTCTTATCCACTTCAATTTTTTCAATTCGCATCGTTAAACACACCTTTTCTTTCTTTTTCTTTTTAAAAAACGCATAATATAAGGAAAGGAGGGAAAATAATGAATATTTTAATTGCTGGAGGAACCGGATTTGTCGGTAAAGCATTGACGACATATTTTACACAAAATGGCCATCATATGTATATATTAACGCGAAACGCTCAAAAGCGGGAGAGCGATCCGTATGTTCATTATGTACAATGGCTAACGGACGGTGTAAATCCTATCGAGCAATTACCTTCGATCGATATTGTCATTAATTTAGCTGGTGAATCGATTAATAGCGGACGATGGAACGAAGCGAGAAAGCGAGCCATTGTAGAAAGTCGATTACAAGCAACAAACGCGATATATGATCTTATCACCAATATGAAACAAAAGCCGAGCGTTGTCATTCAAGCGAGCGCTATTGGCATTTATGGCACGTCGCTTGATCAGACGTTTACAGAGCGAAATGAAACGACAGGAACAGACTTTTTAGCTCAAACCGTCAAACGATGGGAAGAAGCTGGACGGCGCATGGAAGCGCTCGGCGTACGAACCGTGTTTATGCGTTTTGGCATTATTTTAGGAGGAGACGGTGGGGCCCTTCCTCGCATCGTTCTTCCTTACAAATGGTTCATTGGAGGAACGATTGGACAAGGTAATCAGTGGATGTCATGGGTTCATATGGACGATGTCATTGGCGCAATTGATTTTGCGATTCGACATAAAAACATATCGGGTCCGATTAACGTCACTGCTCCACATCCTGTAACGATGGAAAAGTTCGGGAAAGCAGTCGCAAACGTATTACAACGTCCACATTGGCTCCCAGTTCCATCCTTCGTTCTAAAAGTGTTGTTAGGGGAAATGAGCATGCTTCTGTTAGAAGGACAGCGCGTAATCCCAGAAAAACTTCTTCAAGCAGGATATCATTTTTCATTTCCCACTATTGATCAAGCGCTAGCGAACATACTAAAATCGTGACGAATACACTATACGAAAAAGAAATAAAGGAGCTTCTTGGCATGAAAAGCATATTGCTTAAATATGGGATCGTATATCCAATCACCTCCCCTCCAATGAAAGGGGCAGATGTACGTATTGAGAATGGAAAAATCACAGATATTGGTTATGACCTTCCTGTTCATGACGGAACAGAAGTGATCGATGTATCAGGAAAATATGTTTTCCCTGGTTTCATTGATGTGCATACACATCTCGGTTTGTATGATGAAGGAACTGGATGGGCAGGTAACGATGCAAATGAAACAATTGAAACGATGACTCCTCATGTGCGTGCCATTGATAGCGTATATCCGCTCGATCCCGGCTTTCGAGATGCGATCGAACACGGCATTACGACGGTTCATATTATGCCTGGAAGCGCGAATGTCATCGGTGGAACGACGGCAGTCATTAAGACGTATGGGAAAAACGTCGAAAACATGATTATTAAACAGCCAGCTGGGTTAAAAATCGCACTCGGTGAAAATCCGAAACGAATGCATAGTCAAGGGAATAAAGAGTCGCTCACGCGCATGGGCATTATGGGAATGCTTCGCGAAACGTTTTACAACGCAAAATATAGCGATTGGCCGCACGATTTTCGCACAATCCCGATCATTCAAGCATTAAATCGTGAAATTCCGATTCGTGTTCACGCCCATCGCGCCGATGATATTTTGTCCGCTATTCGCCTAGCGGATGAGTTTGGGCTTGATTTACGGATCGAACATTGTACAGAAGGACATTTAATCGCTGAGGAGCTACAAGGACGAAACTTGCAAGTTTCCGTCGGACCAACATTGACACGCCGATCCAAAGTAGAACTAAAAAATAAAAGTTGGAAAACGTACAAAATTTTATGTGACGCAGGTGTTCACGTCTCTATTACTACAGACCACCCATACACGCCAATTCAATATTTACACATTTGTGCTGCAATTGCTGTTCGTGAAGGACTTGATGAACAAAAAGCGCTCGAAGGAATTACGATTTTACCAGCACGTAATTTAGGAGTAGACGACCGTGTCGGCAGTTTAGAGGTTGGAAAAGATGCCGATATTGTCGTTTGGAATTATCATCCGTTTCATTATATTGCAACCCCTATATTTACAATGATTAATGGGGAAATAATATACAAAAAAAATTAATAAAAAAACTATTTATTTTTTACACCGTTTCAAGTATGATATAAAAGGTTATATGCGAAATATACGTTCAAAACTATATATCGATGCGACAGTAAGGGAAGGCAAATGGTGCGCCACCAGCCATGCGCTGGTTCTAGTGGGTTCGATTCCCACCCCGAAATTTTTTGATTTGCATAAATTAAAAAATTTCGAGGGTGGCTCGTTCCCTATGGTCGACTGCCCTCGTGAATGGAGGGAGATTCGATGTTAAAAAAACGCGAACTACAAGATTGTCAAGCGTTATACGAGCTTATGGTGCACCCAGACGTCTTCCCTTTCGTGCGCCATAAAGCATATTCATACGAGGAGTTTTTGTTTATAACGAAGCAAACGATTGAAGCCGAAGAACGCGGTGAACTCATTTCGCGCACCATTTTAGATGAGTGGGGCAATCCGATTGGAACGATTAACTTATTTGACATTGAAGATGGCGCTGGTTTTTTAGGCACATGGCTTGGCAAGCCGTATCATGGAAAAGGGTACAATCAAATAGCTAAAGACGCCTTCTTTAATGAACTGTTTTACGAACGTTCCATCAACACGATCTTCATGCGCATTCGCAAAGTCAACGTCCGCTCCACAAAAGCCGCTGAAAAACTTCCTTATGTCACCCTTGCTAATGAAACGAGAAAGCAATTATGGGAAGCAATAAACCAAGGCGAAGATATATATAACTTATATGAAATTTCAAAGGACAACTATACGTTGTATGCGATGCGCCAACAAAGACTTGACGATGAACAACAACGAAAAGAAGCGTAACCTGTTCTGCACGAACAGGTTTTTTTATTTGGATAATTTTTTATTTTTCTGTTCATAATGTTAACGTGACATTTTTATAAAAGTGAGGGATACATATGTCTGACAAAAAGAAACGTGAGAAAACAAAAAGTACGCTCTCTAGCGCACAAGAAGTGACATACGCCCGCGATTTTAAACGCGCAGATCAAGCCGGTGGATTTACCGACAAACATGCTCGTCATTAACAACATTCGCCATTCATTTTTTCCATTGTTCATCACATGCTACTAGTGAGATGAGCAATAAGGAGGGATGGAAATGCCAAAACCAATCAAACCAGACGGACATGATGTCAAGTTTTCTGCAGAACTTGCCGATCATGAGGATTTAGAAGCACAAGCACGCGCTGAAGCAGCTAACATTCGCCAAAGCCAAAAAGAAAAAAATCATCGATAAAAGAAAAGGTGTCCCAACATCATGACGGGACACCTTTGTTGATCCACATGTGCATTTTAATAGTGACATATTCTTGTTATAATACAAACAGAGAGGAGGAAACGATATGGGAAAAGAAAAAGGAAAAAACATTTTGCTTATCGTACTTATTACAACGTTAGTGATGTCTTTCTTACTATTTTTTCTCGGTTATTACCGTATAGGTTTTGCAATCGGTGCAATTTTCATGATTTTGTCGCTTTCCGTTGGACAATGGTATTCATTAAAAAGCAAAGAGGAACTATATCGCTCCACATATAAAGATCGTCACCGATAACATACTCTCGCTTCCCCTTATAATCAAGAGACTTCTTTATACTTTAAACGTTGCGACAGCATTGCGTAATTGCTCCGCCATTTCAGCTAACGATGTAGCGGCAGATGTCACTTCTTCACTTGAAGCAAGCTGCTCTTCAGAAGAAGCAGAAATTTCGGCCGTCCGTTCAACAAACCGTTTCGCAATAGACGATACTTCATCCATTGAAGCATGCACTTGATGAACGCCTGCTGACATTTGCTCTGAAATCGCTGATAGTTCTTGAATTTGTGCATTCACTTGTTCAATGGAACGCAAAATTTGCCCAAAGAACGTTCCTGTTTGCTCCACTAATTTTGTTCCTTGTTTCACTTCTTCCGTTCCTTTGCCGACAATTTGCACAACATAACCGGTGTTTTGTTGAATCATCTCAATTAATTGCGCAATTTGATTTGCCGATTCGCGAGATTGCTCTGCGAGTTTACGCACTTCGTCCGCCACAACCGCAAATCCTTTTCCGTGTTCTCCGGCACGTGCCGCTTCAATCGCTGCGTTAAGTGCTAATAAATTCGTTTGTTCAGCAATGCCGACGATGACGTCAACAATTTTTCCAATTTGGGCCGACTTCTCATTTAACTCTTTAATAACTATATTTGTTTCGTTTGTTGATTCGTTAATCGTATTCATTTGCGTCACAACTTGTTGTAAATATTGCTGGCCAACAGTAGCTTGTTTTGTCGTTTCTGTTGCGGAATTCGCCACGACGGTTGCTGTTTGAGCCATTCGCTCAATTCCTGCCGCCATTTCACCGATCGCTTGCGAACTCTCCTCCGCATGTTTTCCTTGCATTTCTGCTCCTTGGGCTACTTCTTGAATCGCTGTCGTCACTTCTTCTGTCGCTGCGCTTGCCTGTTCAGCACTTGCCATCAACTCTTGGGCGGAAGCAGATACATGCTCAGTCGCTGTGCTTACTTGTTGAATAAGCTGTTTCAAATTGTGAACCATTTGGTTAAACGATTTTGCTAATTGACCAATTTCATCACGATTTGCTACATGAATATCATCAACTGACAAATCGCCGTGTGCAATTTTTTCGGCATGTTCAGAAATTTGTTGAACAGGTCTTGAAATTTTTTCGCTAATATATAAAGCTAAAGCCATACTAACAAGAAAAGAGATGCCGATTGTAATAAGCGTCATATACTTCATGTCTTTCGCTTGCTCAGACAACGTTTCACTCATTTGCTGCAAATGCTTCACTTGCGTCGCACGCGCTTGTTCTCCTGCCTCTGTCACTTCAACCGTAATCGCATTTCCTCGCTCTTTCATAATCCGTGAAATTTCATCCATTTGACCTTGCTTTTTAAACTCTATCGCTTGTTTCGCAATGTCGCGATACTCTTTTTCTGCTTTTACTAGACGATCAACCTCTTGTTTTGCCTCATTTTCTAGCTGTAATGATGCAATCATCTCTTGGTTATCTGTAAACTCGCTCGCTGCTTGCTCAAATGCGGTTAAGCTTTCCGGCTTTCCATTAATTAAATACCCCCGCACAGCAATTTGTTCACGTAACATCGCATTTTGCATATTTGTCACGAGCGTAATCCGTTCAAATCCTTTGTTCATCGCTTCTGAATATTGTTGATCAATTGTCTCTAGCCGATTATATGTAAGCATACTTACAACAATAAACAACAATAATACCGAAAGAAACGTCGCCACCAATTTTTTTCTTACTGTTACCTTCATGCTGTCTTCATCCTCCTATGTTGATAAAAATAAAAGCCGCCTAAAAAACAAATACATAGGCAGCTATCGTTCGACCGTAAAACCTTCTTAATCATTTCCTTATAAGAAGGGCAACTGGCTGGCATATCTATACAATAGACGTAGCCCCTATAGCTTTGCGCCCTACCCTTTCGAGTAGTTTGCCGATTATTCAATTTTTTACATTTCCATCTTAACACAACAACTAGGAAAAAGGAAGTGGTGAGTTGTAACTAAAAGGGTAACATTTTACTTCGTCAAGACAAAAAACAAAAATTTACCTTTTTATCCAAAAAACTTTTACATTTTTTCGAACAGTTTGTTTGTGATATTTTTAACAAATTTAATACATGTTACATTAAATATGCATAGACCAAAAAATCCCTTTTCACTTAGAAGGAGGATTATAATTATGAAAGCTGCAGTTGTGGAACAATTTAAAGAACCATTACAAATTAAAGAAGTAGAAAAACCAACAATTTCATATGGAGAAGTGCTAGTGCGCATTAAAGCGTGTGGAGTATGTCATACAGACTTGCATGCCGCACATGGCGACTGGCCTGTAAAGCCAAAACTACCGCTCATTCCTGGACATGAAGGCGTTGGTGTCATCGAAGAAGTTGGACCAGGGGTGACGCACTTAAAAGTCGGAGATCGCGTCGGTATCCCTTGGCTTTATTCCGCTTGCGGCCATTGTGATTATTGCTTAAGCGGACAAGAAACATTATGTGAGCATCAACAAAACGCTGGATATTCGGTTGACGGTGGTTACGCTGAATATTGTCGTGCTGCAGCTGATTATGTCGTGAAAATTCCTGATAACTTATCATTTGAAGAGGCTGCTCCAATTTTTTGCGCTGGCGTAACAACATATAAAGCTTTAAAAGTAACAGGTGCAAAACCTGGTGAGTGGGTAGCAATTTACGGTATTGGCGGCCTCGGACACGTCGCTGTTCAATATGCAAAGGCGATGGGGCTAAACGTCGTTGCTGTCGATTTAGGCGATGAAAAACTTGAGTTAGCTAAACAGTTGGGAGCTGATCTTGTCGTCAATCCAAAACATGAAGACGCCGCGCAATGGATGAAAGAAAAAGTTGGTGGCGTGCATGCAGCTGTCGTCACTGCTGTTTCAAAAGCCGCGTTCGAATCAGCCTACAAAGCCATTCGTCGCGGTGGTGCTTGTGTACTCGTCGGATTACCGCCGGAAGAAATACCTATTCCAATTTTCGATACGGTATTAAATGGAGTAAAAATTATTGGTTCTATCGTTGGTACGCGCAAAGACTTACAAGAAGCACTTCAATTTGCAGCAGAAGGAAAAGTAAAAACAATTGTCGAAGTTCAACCGCTTGAAAACATTAACGATGTATTCGATCGTATGTTAAAAGGACAAATTAACGGTCGCGTTGTGTTAAAAGTAGATTAAGGAAGGCGTCCTGAAGGCGCCTTCTTATTTAATTTCAACTAAAATGAGTAAAGCTATTTCTTCGTCGTATTGATCCGAAACGGAACGTAAAGTGGACAAAATCTCATAAATGCCGTAGCGATAAGAACAATTCCTAAAATGCCGACATATTTTATATTTCCCTCAAGAAAAAATAATCCTAATAGTGCAATACCTAATATGAAGCGAATCATACGATCGACGGAACCAACATTTGCTTTCATCTTTTTTCCTCCCCTCTTCTCATCTCTCTTTAATCATAGAGGAAAAAAAGGAAACGTTCTGTGATAAAGTCACATTGTTGCAAATTTGTCACACAATCTTTCTTTGTCTACAATTTTTACTTTTCCACGCGCCAGTTGAACGTATCCGTCACGCTCAAGTTGCTTTAATATTCGGCTGACGACTTCACGTGCCGTTCCAAGTTCCACAGCAATATGTTCATGCGTCATCTCGATCATGTTTGTCTTGCTGTTGTCGCATCGTGTAAGCAAAAACTCGATTAAACGCTTATCCATTTTTTCAAATACGATGTGCTCAATCATTTGCATCATCGTCATAAAACGATTCATCATCATGTCATAAACGAACGTTTGTAGTTCAACATTTGTTGTCATCATCTTCGCAAACGTATGTTTCGGGACAATTAGTGCTTCCACATCTTCTTCCACAATCGCCGTCGCAGGAAAAGGGGAATGTGACAACAAACTGGAAATAGTCAATACACATGACTCTCCACGACAAACGCGATATAAATTTACTTCCTTCCCATTCTCCCCTATTTTTGCAACCCGAATGACACCAGAGACGATAAAAGCGACATGCTCACACATATCCCCTTCTCGAAAAACAACCGTTCCTTTCGAAAGCTTTATCTTTATGTATACGTTGTCGTGCAAAAACGGAAACAATCTTTCTCCCCCTTTCTTTCCTTATATTACAACGTAACAACATCCCTTTCCAATAAGAAAAGGGACGTTTTCTATGTTGTATATTGATCACTTCCAGGTAAATCATCAAACCATGTCGCATCATCTGGACAATCGAGAACAAAAAACTTCCCGTAATGCCCATATCGACTTTGATGATATTTTAAATACGCTTTTTTATTTTCAATAGCTAATATTTCAATTTTTCCTGAAGCATGGCTCATGACCAGTTTCACTCGTTTTCCTAAACCTGACGTTTTTGCTTTCGCTTCTTCGACAATGCGGTATACTTCATGCAGTGGAAGAACAAACGATTGATTCCCTGCGACAGGTCGATTGATGAAAAAATAATACGGAGTAATTCCTATCCATGACAGTTCATCTAACAGCTGGGCTAATACATGAGGATCATCGTTAATTCCTTTTAACACAGGAGTCTGATTCACGATGACTGCTCCCGCATCATGTAGTGCTTCAAATGCTTTCTTCGCCTCTTTCGTTAATTCACGTGGATGATCAACATGTGCCATGATGTATATTCGTTTATCGACCGTTGAAAAATTTTTAATGGTGCGTAAAAGTTCTTCGTCTTCATAAATTCTCATCGGATAAAACAGCGGCATTTTTGTACCGAGGCGAATGACTTGAACATGCTCGATATGTCTAAGGCGTTCAATAATGGTGGTGAGCTTTTTCGTAGAAAGTGCGAGCGGATCTCCTCCTGTAAGAAGTACGTTATTAATTTGCGGTGTTTTTTCAATATACTTTATGCCTTCACGAACATCCAATAGTGCTTCTTTTACATCATCACGAAACAATCGCTTGCGAAAACAATAACGACAGTAAGCACCACATACTTCAGAAACGAGCAGCAATGCCGTCGTTTCATACTTATGTTGACAACCTGGTACAACATAGTTGCTTTTCTCATCAGATGCATCCCAAGAACCATATTCATTCAATTCTTCTAATGTCGGTATCACAATGCGACGAATAGGATCATTTGGATCAGACCAGTCAATTAAGCTTAAATAATAGTCATTTATCCGAAACACGTACGTTTTAGCAACCTGTTTTAACACTTCTCTTTCATGGTCGGACAACTGCGAAATATGATCAATATTTGTAATATACTTTGGCTTATAAACATCACCCTTCATCATCATCCTCCTCATCTTCAATCATATCTAACACATTTTCTTGCTTAAATTGCAATAACATTTCTTCTTTAATCACATTTCTTAATACGCTATTGACGCTACGATTGACTTTTAATAAATCGTCGATGACGCTTTGTTTCATTTTTCTTTGCTGTAATGCTTCTAAGGCAAATTGAATTTTCTCTCCTTCTGCATTTAAAATGTGGGCTAAACTTAGCTCCTCTAAAGCAATAGACATAAGTAGTAAATCGAGGGCATCATCGCGATCAACATGTATTTCCGGTTTTATATGAGGGATATTTGGAAAGCTCATCGTTCTCTCCTCCTTTTCTGCCAATCTATTCTTATCGTATGATTAACGTTTCTTTTTGTTTCAAACATTGACTAGCCTAAACAACAAAATGAATACAAACATATGTTGTAAAGACGATAATACCGGAGGAATGGGATATGATTATAAAAATAAAAAAAGAAACATATGTAAATAAACATATTTGCTATTTACCAATTGCTATATACGAACAGTTTGAGCTTCAACCAACAACGATGTACGATATTGTATTTGGCCAGACAATTGAGAGGGCATATATTTATCCGACCGATGCCGATACGTTTATCATTTCAGGCTCTCTCTTTCCCTCTTTTCAACTAAATGACTATCAACTACACATATGGAAAGAAAAAAACTCCATATGTGTCGGTCCAGTAATTGGAGTCTTTCTAAATACTGCCTATATCGCTGATTTTTCCACTGACTATGTCGAGCCGTTCGTTTATAACCATGCGATCGCAAGTGAACAAGCTCATTGTTTAAGCTATTTTTTCAGCATTTTCGATATTGATTGGAACACGAATATGGTCCATGGTTACGTGTACGTGAACGGTCGGTTTGAACGACGATGGCTTCCTTTCCCGCACGTCATGTACGACCGAGGGGCATCATTTCAAACTGAACATAAACCACTCGTCCAACGCGTTCGCACTAACATGCGTAACAACACTAACATAAAATTTATAAATGAACTTGATTATTTAGGAAAGTGGGAAGTATATGAACGTTTACGCGATGTTCTAACCGTTCGTCACCATTTACCAAAGACTATTAAATATAAAACATTTAACGATATACTAACCATGATCGACGAACATAACCGCGTATTTGTTAAATCGTTTTACGGTAGCCGTGCAAGAGAAGTGATGTCCATTACGAAAAAAGAAAACGTATTTGAAGTCATGTTTATCAAAAATGACAATCTAATGATTGAACAAATGAATGTCGAACAACTAAAAGATCATGTCGAGTCATTCACAAAACATAAGCCGTTTCTCGTCCAGCAAGGCATTTCACTTATGACGTTTCAACAACGACCATTTGATATTCGCATACTCATGTTAAAAAATAAAGAAGGGCGTTGGGAAGTAATTTACGACCTGATTAACTTAGCAGAAGAACGTTCATCGATTACAACTGTACGCGACAGCCGTCAATACGATTTCAAAGCCATTTACTCGTCGCTTTGTGAAACATATCGTACCGTTCCATCCATCGCACATTTGCACACATTCGCTGAACACGTTTGTGAAGCAATCGAAAAAAAGTTTGGACATTTTGCAGAAATTGGGTTAGATGTAGGGATTGATGAATCGGGACATATGTGGCTCATTGAAGCAAACTCGAAACCAGAAAAATACCCAGGACCCGGTCTTCCATCGTATGTAAAGCACCCCTCTCGCTCTTTTATGGCAACGATTGATTACGCAACATATATCACTATACCCCATACACAACAATGGCATGTCATGCTCAAACGAGGAAATGATCATCACATAACGATACCAAAACATATGCACGCACAGTTAACGAATCCTGAACATACGCATGTGCAAATTGGTGCTTTTTCTTTTACAGGACGATGCGAAACAAACGATTTTACTCATATGATTGAACTGCCTGCACACGTATTCGAGCAATTTGACGGGCTACTCGATATTGAAACGAACGTAAAAATTAAAGGAAACACTATTCATCTTGGACCAGTCGTCGCCATGTTTATTAGCAACGGGCAAATACGAAAATTGAAACGACAACTCCCTAAATTTCGTCAAATAGAGTACGTACATGCAAATAAAAAAGCGAAAACCATTCTCTATTTTTTCTCGATTCACGATGTCAACTTTATTCATCAAAAAATTTACGGAACTTTTTTCAACGAACAAGACGCTACATGGAAACAGCGTTCGTTTCCGCTTCCAGATGTATTGTACGATCGTGGCGGTGGGGTGTTACAAAAACAAATTGTACAATCAGACTACATTCGCCAACAACTTCAAACGATCAACGGTATGAAAAAAGTGAACCCGCAACATTATTTTGATAAATGGGATGTGCATAAAAAGCTACAAAAGTTTGTAGAGATGCAACCATATTTACCTAAAGCGATGCGTTACAAAGGGATAGAAACGGTCCAACATATGTTTCATCTATCCGATACACTTTATTTAAAAGACTGCCACGGCAGCAATGGGCGCGGTGTCGCTCGAGTCGTGAAACAAGATGAACAAAATTTTATATACAGCTATGTTAAAGATCGCCAATTATATGAAACAAACATCGCAGGATGGGAAGAACTTCATGACGCCATTGTAGCTTTTTTTCAACATAAAAGAATAATTGTACAACAAGGAATTGATGTCATCACATGGAACGGGCGAAATATTGACTTACGGGCGACCGTTCAACGAACGCCAACTGGCCACCTTGATATTACGTCATATCCTGTTCGTGTGGGGGGTCATCGCTCCCCAATCACAAGTTCACAAACCGGATCGGAAATTTACCGTTTCGAATATTTTTTTAAAACATACTTGCACGATACGGACGAACAAATTGAAATGAAGAAGCGAGCAATTGAGGAATTTTTATTGACATGTTATCAAAGCATTGAAAAAGTGTATGGGACATTTGGGGAAATCGGCATTGACTTTGCGATCGATAAGCAAGGAAAGCTTTGGTTTATTGAATGTAATGCAAAACCAGGATTCGATTGTATGTATAAATCATACGACCGTGAAACAATTGAACGAACGTTTTTCAATCCGCTCGCATATGCCAAACATCTCGCAGGATTTTAAAAAGCTCAAGTGACCCTTGAGCTTTTCTACGTCCCACAAAACGTTTTATACGGGCGGTCAGACGGTGCTGGAGGCTTGGCATATTGTTCTTGTTCTTTCGTGTACGCATACGGATGTTTCAACACGTCAAGTAGTCGCTCCATGACCGTATCATCCCCATGCTCAACCGCTGCCGCAAGCGCTTCTTCCACGCGATAGTTGCGCGGAATAATCGCCGGATTGTGTTGTCGCATCCGTTCGTACACTTCATCTTTCGTCATATCTTGACGGGCTATTCTTTGTTGCCAACGGGCATGCCAGTCGCGAAACTCTTGTTCGCAAAACTCCCATTCATTTATCGTCAACGCGCGAAACGTATTCGTATAATCGGCGCGATATGTGTACATAAGATGCAGCAACTCCCCGATAAGCTTTTTATCTTCCTCTTCTTCCGTCCAAAGCCCAAGTTTTGCGCGCATCCCTTGTAGCCAATACGTTTCATATAGCGTTGGAAATTGTGCGATTACTTTTTGCGCAAGCTCGATTGCTTTTTCTTCTTCGTCATGTAAAAGCGGCAAAAGGCTTTCTGCAAAGCGGGCGATGTTCCATCCAGCAATGTACGGCTGATTCCCATACGCATACCGCCCTTGCGTGTCAATGGAACTAAATACTGTCGTCGGATCGTACACGTCCATAAACGCACACGGTCCGTAATCAATCGTTTCTCCGCTAATCGTCATATTATCCGTGTTCATCACTCCATGAATAAACCCGACTAATTGCCATTTCGCAACAAGCGCCGCCTGCTTTTTCATCACTTCTTCAAGGAAAAAAAGATAGCGGTTTGGCGCATGTTCACCGTTCGGATAATGCCGCTTTATCGCATAATCCGCTAATGCCTGTAACTCCTCTTTTGATAAAAAACGCGCCGCATATTGAAACGTTCCAACACGTAAATGGCTCGCTGCCACACGCGTCAAAATCGCCCCTGGAAGTTCCTTGTCACGGATGACGACTTCCCCTGTCGTCACGACCGCTAAACTTCTTGTCGTCGGAATACGAAGGGCATGCATCGCCTCGCTAATGATATACTCACGAAGCATCGGTCCAAGCGCCGCACGTCCATCTCCCCCGCGCGAATACGGCGTCCGCCCCGACCCTTTCAGTTGAATATCAACCCGCTCTCCGTTTGGCGTCACATGCTCGCCAAGTAAAATGGCGCGCCCATCGCCAAGCATATTAAAATGGCCAAACTGATGCCCGGCATACGCCTGCGCTAACGGCTCCGCCCCTTCCGGAATACTGTTTCCTGCAAACACCGCCACTCCTTCTTCGCCCGCTAACGCCTTCACACATAACCCAAGCTCATCCGCAAGCGAACGATTAAGCACAACAAGCGCTGGATCACTGACAGGCGTCGGACGTATTTTCGTAAAAAATCGCTCGGGTAAACGAGCATAGCTATTGTCAAAGTTCCAGTTGGCGTTCAATATATTTCCTCCTTTCAACTTTATCAGGTTATCAATTTTATTAAAATCATAGAATAATGATAAAGATTTTAACAAAATTGTTTATCCGTCCACGTCGTTTAAGCGACATGTACTCGGATCGGGTGTAACCCCACACCCACTATCCCATTG